>JBJXGH010000124.1:0-24284 GCA_046153685.1 Alphaproteobacteria bacterium | reverse complement strand
CTGGCTCGCCGACGAAGGCGCCGCGCGCACCCAGTTCCTCGACGCCTATGGACAAGAGCGCGCACGGCGGATGGCCGCGAGCGGCGCCGAGACAGAGGACGCGTCCCCGATATTGGGTTCAGTCCCGGCAGAGGATTCGATTATGGGAGACGCCGCAGTGGACGATACCACCGCGGCGCTGACGGGCCAGCCGGGTGGACCAACCAGCGTCATACCGGAGTATGGCGCGGCGCGGGAAGCGGAGACGGATCACGACAGCGTGGCGGGCGATTCGCGCGATGACCGGATTCTCGGCGGCGAGGATGGCCAAGAAGGGCAAAGAGATGGAGTGGATGCGCGCGAGCTCGATCAGGTTCAACTCGCCCAAGCGACGTTGGGGCGGGGCGGCCTGCAGCACGATGATGCGCGCCGTTCCGAGCCCGAGCGAGCCATGGGCCGTCTCCGTCCGAAACCCCAATCGAGGGTCTTGCCGCGCAATGATCCGCGCCGATCTTCGGGACAGGCCGAGCCGGAACGGGCGATGGGCCGACTGAGCCCTCCGCCCGAAGCGCCCGCGATCCCGGCGTACAGAAAAGACGTCAAGAATCTGCCGGCGGAATGGCCAATCTACAACGATGCGCTCCATGAGCGCTTCGGCGAGGATTGGGACATGCGGCGGTCAGCATTGCGCATCGCCGCCGCCGAGGGCATGCGGGCCGAGGGCGAGCCCGGGGTGTGCGGCGGATTCCGCCCCAGCACCTATGGCGGCCTCAAACGCAATTACGCCAGAGACCTCGATGTGTCGGCGCTGCCCGATTCGCCGTGCGACATGACGCTCGACCAGATGGCCGTGGCTTACGAAGCTTATCTCGACGATACGTTGGGGGCTGCGGGCGGGCCCAAGGCGCTCTATGCCGCCGTCGGTCCCGCGACCGGAGATGCCGTCGTCGACGCCCTATTCCACATGGGCGCACCGGACGGTAGCAAGGTTATCGAGACGGCGATCGAGGCAACAGACCCATCCATCCGAGCCGACGATCTGCCGAAAAACAGATTCAGCCCGGCCATGCTTAGTGCCCTCGAAGGTCTAGCGGCCAAGGGCCTTGGCGACGAGTTTCGGAATAACTTGATCGATGTTCATAAGAAAAAATTTGACTCTCCTGGTGAAACAAAGCGCATCGAGCACTTCCGCGAGCCTTGGCCCTAAATGTGACTATCGCCGTACGTGCATGACATCCGTAATATACCAGAAAGAGTTGTTGGAGCTTAAAAAGTACAATTTCGCACTTTCCGGGATATCTGCATCGCAGTACCAAGATGCTCGAGGATAAAATCTTTCGCAGAAGCGATAACTTACCACCAAAAGACGGTCGGCGGAGGGGCAGGCTCGAGTATCCGCCAATCGATGCACCATTCGACACGTGACGGGACCCTCATAGGCGACGCGGAAATCCCATATTTCCGGATTGCGCTTCGCGCGCGGCTTCAGGTCGTCGAACATATCGGGCGGAGCAAGCAGATTCGTTCCCGCCGCGATATTGAACAAGACAACGTCGCCGCGCATTTTGCCCGCCTGCAGCGTTTCCACGGCGCAGAGCGGGGTCTTGGGATAGCCGATGCAGGTGCTGTCAGAGCCGCCGCCGAACGTGGCGAGGCGACGCAAGCCCTTGCCGGCCGGGCGGGGCGGCAAGAAAGCATGATCGATGTCGGGTTGCGCGCCTGGCCGCCCGGCGGCGGCGATCTCCTCATCGGCTCGGGCGGTATCGGCGCCGAACACGAGCATCAGCCAGGCAAGGATCAGGCAATGGGCAAGCTTGGAGACCATACGGGACATCCCTATGCGCCGTCATATCTCAACTCGCGATTGTGGCAGCGATAGGGCTAGCGGAGAAGGGTGAGGGAAGGAACGATGGCGTGGGTTGGTCATGCGCATGCGGCCGCGTCGCGTCTCTTGCCAGAATGGAAGACTTCGCCGCAACATCTCGGCTCCAAGAGAGGGACTGGGGTAGGCCCCCGTCATTGCCCATGTCGCAGTCACGATATGTCGATGACCGCCGGGTTTGGTTCGAGGGCACCGAGCTTCACATCGGCGAGGCGAGCAACCGGACCGATCAGCCGATTCTCGATATCGCGGTCGCCGGGGGTTATGTTTGTGTCCTTCTCGACCCTGCGGGCTATGGGCCGGACGATCCCAGCTACGAGCGCAACGTGATGGGCTACGATTTGCGCGCCCGCGCGATGTGGCGCATAGCACCGTCCCAGGGCGGTTATACCGAGCATGGCCGCCGCTACCGGTCGCCGTTCGTCCGTTTGGCGTCGGCTCATGGCGGGTGTTTCTTCGAGGTATCCGAGGCGCTCGACCTCGATCACGATGTCGTTCCCAGGACTGGCATTCTTTTCAATATGCGACCGACGCCGGGACGCGCGACGTAAGACAACACCGCGCGTCACGTCGCATGGCGCGAAGCTCCGATCATCGATATTGCACGACCGGCAGTCGGACGGGCGCGGTTGCGCGCCCGCGCGCCTGACCCGAAACCGTAGGCCCAGAACCGTAGGGTGATCATGAAACTCGAAGACCGATTGTGGCGTTTTCGCCGGCGCCGCGCCGATTATCGCGCCGCCTTGCTGGCGACACCCGCCGGACGCCGCGTACTCGCGGACTTGCGCCGATTTTGCCTGATCGACGCGCCGCTCGAGGGTGCGACGTCCGAACGCACCCACGTCCAGCTCGGCCAGCGCAATGTGTTTCTTCACGTCCGGCGCTGTCTCGATGCCGAACCCGAATCGCTCGAACAATTGACGAGGACCGCAGACGATGAATGACGCCGCTTCTCCGAGCGCCGCCAACCCCGCGCGCGCCGCTCCCACCGCCACCGGCAACCATGCGCGCCCGACCGAGAATGGCGCCCTGAGCGAGGGTCACGCTTGGACCGAAGGCTTGGCGCCCGAATTGCGCGCGCTTGCCGCAAACAAAGGCTGGCGCGGGCCGGCCGATGCGGTGCGCAGCTACGGCCATCTCGAACAGAGTTTCGGCGCGGACAAAATCGCCGTGCCCGGCCGCAATGCCCGCCCTGAGGACTGGTCGGCGCTTTACGATCGCCTGGGTCGGCCGCCCTCGCCGGAGCAATACGACCTTTCGGCCTTCCACCGCCCCGAAGCCATGCCGTGGAGCGGTGAGACCGAGAAGGCGATGCTGGCGGAAATGCACGGCGCGGGCCTGAACAACGACCAGGCAACGCGTCTGCTCGCCAAATACGCCCAGGTTCAAGAAGGCGCGTGGCGCCATGTGGAAGCGGCGCGCACCGCCGCGCGCGAGGACAGTGTCGCGATGCTGCGCAGCGAATGGGGGCCGCGCTACGACGCCCAACTCGATCTGGCCAAGCGCGCCTTCCGCGCGGCCTTCGGCGAGCAATCGGCGGACGCGCTCGCGCTCAAGACCGCCGACGGGACCGAGCTCGGCGACCACCCCGCGATCATCAGGGCCTTTGCGCGGCTCGGCGCGATGTTGGCGGAGGACGAATTGGTGGGGCCCACGGGCGCGCGTCTCGCGCACTCGACCGAGGATGCGAAGGCGGAAATCGCGCGCATGCACGGCGACGCGCGCCAGCTCGCCGTTCTCATGGACAAGTCGCACCCCGAATACGAAACCCTCGTGGCGCGGCGCAACGATTTGTTCGCCATCGCCTATCCCGATTGAGACGCGCCCGCGTCCCAATCGCACCGAATTTCCGGGACAACTCCCTCAAGGGGCCCCGGTGACCGTCTGAAAGCAGACCGAAAACAGGCCCGCGTCAGGGGCCAGAACGGGTCTCGAATCGCACCCTTCCCCGAGAGGGGCCGGCCGCGCCGTCGCGCCTTCGTGTCGCCACGCGCGTTCCTCCCCCGCGCCCGCGCGCGGGGGCGCGCGGCGCCGGCCGCGGGGCGTTCGAGGCAACCCTTCGAGAGATCGTCAACAACTCACGGAGGGCTCGAATGAGTTCTCAGTCCACTTCCGCATTCGCTCAAAGCTACCAGAAAGGCGTCGAGTCGCTCGTCCAACAGAAGGCGAGCCGCTTGCGCGACGGAGTACGCGTCGAGACAGGCGTTTCCGGAAAATACGCCTATTTCGACCAGATCGGCGCAAGTTCGGCCGTGCCGCGCACTTCGCGTCACGCCGACACCCCGCAGATCGACACGCCACACGCCCGTCGGCGCGTGGCGATGACCGACTACGAATGGGCCGATCTGATCGACGACCAGGACCGCGTGCGCCAGATCGTCGAACTGACCTCGCCCTACCAAATCAACGGCGCGTCGGCCATGGGCCGGGCGATGGACGATGTGATCATCGCTTCGGCCTTCAGCTCGGCCTATACCGGCGAAACCGGATCGACCGCCACGGCGTTCGATTCCGCCTATTCGATCGCCGCCGCGTCCTCGGGCATGACCCTCGCCAAACTGCTTCAGGCGAAGGAATTGCTCGATTCCGCCGAGAACGATCCCGACGAGCCGCGCTTTGTCGCCGTGTCCGCAAAACAGATGACCAATCTGCTGAGCACGACGGAAATCAAGTCCGCCGACTACAACACGGTCAAGGCACTGGTGCAGGGCGATATCGACACGTTCCTGGGCTTCAAGTTCATCCGCACGCAGCGGATGGGCACGAGCTCCGGCGCGCGCCGGTGCATCGCCTGGCGCAAGTCGGGCCTGCTTCTGGCCATCGGCAAGGACATCACCGTCAAGGTCTCGGAACGGCCGGACAAGTCCTACGCGACGCAGGTCTATCTCTGCATGACCCTCGGGGCGACCCGCATGCAGGAACAGTCCGTCGTCGAAATCCTGTGCACCGAATCGTGACCGGAGGAGTCCCAACATGGCAGTGGTGACAACCAAGGCGACGCTGGCACAGAACTTCGAGGCCGATCCGCCGGTTCTCAACGCCGCGCGCGTGCAGCGCGGGCGCATGCGGACGGCGGTCGCGACCGTGGAGGTCGCGGTCTCGGACGACGATACCAGCCGCTACGTGCTGATGCCGGTGCACTCTTCGTGGCGCATCGCGCATATCTGGCTCTACAACGACGCGATCGCGGGCGGCAGCGCCTACGACGTCGGCCTCTACGAGACGACGGCGAACGGCGGGGCCGCAATCGACGACGATTGCTACGCGACCGCGATCGACTGCACCTCGGCGCGCTCCGCATCGCCCATCGATGCGGCGTTCGAGGCGCGCGACATCGCGAATGTCGCGTATCAGGTCTGGCAGGATGCCGGGCAATCGAGCGATCCGTCGAAGTTCTATTACCTCGCGCTGACCGCGGATACGGTCGGCACGGCGGCCGGCACCATCACGGTGCAGGTCGAATTCGCCGAGAACGCCTAAGGCAAGCCGGGCGGGGGGGAACCCTCGCCCGGTTTTTCTTCGTCACGCGAACCTCCCCACTTCAACCGAAACCCCCGATATCTCCATGGCCTCACAAGTCGGTATCGTGAATGCCGCGCTCATCAAGCTCGGCGAAGCGACGATCACGTCTCTCGACGAGAACTCCAAGCCGGCACGCCTGGCCAATAATGTCTTCGAGGATCTACGCGACGCGGTTCTGCAAGCCCATCCGTGGAATTTCGCGCTCGCGCGCGCGGAACTGGTGGCGGATGTTGCGGGCCCGAGCTGGGGTCATGCATATGCCTACGCTCTGCCCGCGGTGCCCGCCTATTGCCTGCGCGTGCTGGCGATCGAGAACGCGGCCGCCGATTGGCGCGTAGAGGGACGGCGCATTCTGACCGACGAGGGCGCCCCGCTGCGCATTCTGTACCTCAAGCAAGTGACCGATCCGAATGAATATTCGGCGCTGTTCCGCGAATGCCTGGCCGCGCGCCTGGCGGCGGAACTGGCGGAGCCCTTGAAGCAATCGGTTTCGGCCGCCGAGACCATGCGAGCGGTTTACGAGCGCAAGCTCGCCGAGGCGCGCACGGCGGACGCCCAGGAAGGCACGCCCGATTCGATCGAGGCGGATGCCTGGATATTGGCGAGAGGCTGAGCCATGCCGCGCGCCAATCCCATCCAGCCGTCCTTTGCCCGTGGCGAGCTCTCGCCACTGCTCTACGGTCGCGTCGATCTCGGCCCCTATGCAGTCGCGGCCAAGACAATCCTCAACGCCATCGTGCGCCTGCAAGGTCCCGTGTCGCGCCGATCGGGCACGCGCTTTGTCGCCGAGGTCAAGAACAGCGCCTTGACCGTGCGCCCCGTGGGCTTCGAGTTTTCGACGACCCAGGCTTATATCCTCGAATTCGGCGAATTCTATCTGCGCGCCTTCATGAACGAGGGTCGGGTCGTGGTGGCCAGCACCGACGCCGCCATCTCCAACGGCGATTTTGCCGCGGGGATCGCGGGCTGGACGAACCGGTCGACCGGCACCGGCGCCATCGCGCACCATGCCGCCGGCCAATACCTCACACTCGATCCGGGCGCCTCGGGGGTCGGCTGGGCGGAGCAAGCGATATCGATCGCAAGCGGACTCGGCGTCGATCATGTGCTGCGCTTCCGGGTGCGCGGAGCCGCGGGCGACAAGATTCTCGTACGCGTGGGCACGGCATCGACGGGCGACCAGATCATGGCCGACCGGGAATGCCGCGTCGGCTGGCATAGTGTGGTGTTCCGTCCGGTCGCAGGCCCGGTTTACCTCCAGTTCCGCGCGACCGGCACCAAGGTGGCGGGCGTTGACGACATTGCATTTTTCAATGGCACGCCCTTCGAAATTCCCACGCCCTATGCCGCGGCGCATCTCTACGCCCTCAAATTCGCGCAATCCGCGGACACGCTGTACATCGCGCACCCCGCCTACCCGCCCCACAAGCTCACCCGGACCGCGCACGCTGCCTGGTCCTTGACCGAGGTCGAAATCGAAGACGGCCCCTTTCTCGATGAGAACGGGGATACCGCAAAGACCATCGCGCCCTCGGCGGCCAGCGGCAACGCCGTCACCCTGACCGCCTCGGGACATCAACCGTTCTCGGCAAGCGATGTCGGGCGGCTGGTACGCCTTAAACATAGCTCGACCTGGGGCTATGCGCGCATCGCCACCTATGTCTCGCCGACAGCGGTCACGGCCGATGTGAAGTCGAATTTTGGCGGCACCGCGGCCGTGTCAACCTGGCGGCTTGGCGCGTGGTCGGAGTCCAACGGTTATCCCGGCGCGGTCACGTTCTTCGAGGAGCGATTGTGGTGGGCCGGGTCGAGCCATCAGCCGCAAACGGTATGGTCCTCGCGCTCGGGCGATTTCGAAAATCTCGCGCCGACCGAGGCCGATGGCACCGTTGCAGACGACAATGCGGTCGGCTTTACGCTTGCCGCAAATCAGGTGAACGTCATCCGCTGGCTCAATCCCGGACCCGTGCTCCAGATCGGCACGGTCGGCGGCTTGTGGGTCTTGCGCTCGACGACGCTCGACGAACCGATCACGCCCACGAACGTGCAGGCGCGCCAGCAGCGCGCCCAGGGTTGCGCCAATATCTCGCCGCGCGAGGCGGGGGATGCCGTTCTGTTCGTCACGCGCTCGGGGCGCAAGGTGCGTGAGCTTGCCTATTCCTTTGAGCGCGACAAGTACGTGGCGCCCGACATGACGCTGATGGCCGAACATATCAGCCAGGGCGGAATCGTTGACATGGACTTCACCGCCGAACCCGACCCTATTCTGTGGTGTGCGCGTGCCGACGGAATCTTGCTCGGCATGAGTTACGAGCGCGAACAGGAAGTGGTTGGCTGGCATCGCCACGTGCTCGGCGGCTCCTTCGCCGGCGGGCACCCGATCGTCGAAGGCGTTGCGGCCATTCCCTCGCCGCAAGGCGATCATAACCAGCTCTGGCTGGTGGTCAGGCGCACCATCGGTGGCGTGACCAAGCGCCATCTCGAATTCATGGAGGAAGTCTTTGGCGCCGAGCACGCGCAGGCCGACGCCTTCTTCGTCGATGGCGGTCTCACCTATGCGGGCGCGCCCGCTTCGGTGATCGGCGGCCTCGGCCATCTCGAAGGCGAAATCGTAGCCGTTCTGGCGGACGGCGCGGCGCACCCCAACCGGGTGGTGAGCGGGGGGCAAGTCACGCTCGACCGCGCCGCCTCCAAGGTCCATGTCGGCCTGCCGTTTTTGACCGATATCGAAACCCTGCGGCCCGAGGCCGGGGCTGCGACCGGGACGGCGCAAGGCCAAACCAAGCGCATCGCCGGCGTCACATTGCGCCTTGTCCGGACACTCGGGTGCAAGGTCGGCGCCGCCGCGAATCGCCTGGACGAAGTGCTGTTCCGCTCGGGCGGCGATTCCATGGATCAGGCGCCACCCTTGTTTACGGGCGATAAATACGTGCCGCTTGAATCCGGCCACGACACGGACGGCTTTGTGTTTGTCCGCCAGGACCAGCCGCTGCCCCTCACGCTCCAAGCCGTGATGCTCAATCTCGTGACCTACGAACGCTGAGGCACGCGCTACTCGCCTCGTCGGGATTTCGCACATGAAGATCGTCAATTTCGCACCCGAGCATCTCGGCGCGTTCTTGCCCCAGCGCGCGCAATTTGACGTGTCGCCGTACCTGGCGAACGCGCGCAATTCCATCGCAGCCGCTTTCGCCCAAGGTCCCGCGCTTTCGGGTGTTATCGATGGGCGAATCGTCGGTGCCGCCGGTGTGCGGATCGACTGGCCGGGGGCCGGCACCGCTTGGGCCTTGTTGTCCGAGGAAGTCTTGCGCCGCCCGGCCTCGTTGTTGCGGGCATGCGCGCGCGGCCTCGACGAAATCGAGCATATCCACGGCCTGCGACGCATTCAGGCGAGCGTGGCGGTAGGCCACGCGGGTGGCCATCGTTTTCTCGCCGCTCTCGGCTTCGAGGTCGAGGGCCTCCTCGGAAATTACGGATTCGGGGGCATGGGCGATTACATCCTCTATGCAAGGAAAAAGCCATGACAGCAGTCGAAGCCATCGCGGCCGGCTGGCAGCTTGCCAGCACGGTCGCCCAAGCAGGCGCGGCGTCGAAGACCGCGCACTATCAAGCCCAGGCCGCCAGTAACGAGGCCGCGCTCGCACGCCAGATATCGGCGCTCGACGAGTCGCGCCTGCGCGACCGCCAACGCGCCCTTGCCGGCCGCCAGGCGGCGCGGTTGGGAAAATCCGGTGTCGTGCTCGAAGGCACGCCGCTCGATGTGTCGCTCGATGACGGCGCGGCGGCGGAATTCGATGCCCTGCAACTGCGTCACGGCGGACTGCTTGACGGCTACCGCGCCGATCAGCAATCCGCGCTTAGCCGGATGCGCGCGGGTTCCGCCATCGCGGGCGGATTCTGGAACGTGGGAGGGCAAATTCTCAACGGTGGACGAGGCTTGCTCGGGCCGGGCCTCAGTCCTTGGGGCACAAAGGGCCCCTAGTTCCGACTGGCCAACAAAATCACGACCTTCCATCCCCATCTAGGGACGATTCCATGACCGTATCCACGACCACGAACCGCATCGCCCATGCTTGCAATGGCGCAACGACGAGCTTTGCCGTGCCATTTTCCTTCTTCGCTCCCACCGATCTCGTGGTCATCGAGCGCGTCGACGCCTCGGGCGCCGAGACGGTGCGGGCGTTGACGACCGATTACACCGTCGCGGGTGGAGCGGGCGCCACGGGTACCGTCACGGCATTGTCCGCTCCGCCTGCCGGGAGGCAATGGATCATCAAGCGCGTTCTACCACGCACTCAGGGCATGGACTTGACGCCGAACGACCCGTTCCCGGCGAGCACGGTCGAGCAGTCCCACGATCGCGCGGTCATGCTCGTCCAAGAGCTCGAAGAGGCGCTGTCTCGCGCGATAAAATTTCCACAAACCGATTCGGTGTTGGCGGAATTGCCGGCGCTGGCCGACCGAAAATCGAAATACCTGGCCTTCGGCGCGACGGGCGAACTTTCGCTCGCAAGTGGAACGACGAACACGCCCATCGTCTCGGCCTTCATAGAGACGCTGCTCGACGATGTAACCGCCGGCGCCGCGCGCACGACCTTAGGTCTCGGCACGGCAGCCATAGCCAGCACCGGAACCGCGACGGGCAACGTGCCCCTGGCCGAGCACGTCATCGGCAAGCAGACAATTTGGGTGCCCGCGATCGCCATGATCGCGCGCACGACCAACGGCGCAGCTTCAGGCACGGCGGAGACGACGACGAACAAGATCATGCTCAAGACCGCGGATTTCGACACCGCGACGCAAGAGTTCATGCAGTTCGCGATTCACATGTCGAAGGGCTGGAACAGGAGCACGGTCACGTTCCAACCGGTGTGGAGCCACGCCGCGGCGGCGACATTCGGCGTCGTGTTCGCGCTTCAGGCCGTGGCGCTTTCCGATGACGACGCGGCCGACGCTGCGTTCGGCACCGAGCAAACGTCCACCGATACGGGCGGCACGACGAACGACATTTACATCGGTCCCGAAAGCGCGGCCATCACGGTTGGCGGCTCGCCCGCCGAAAACGACTATGTCGTTTTCCAGGTGAAGCGAAACGTCTCGGACGCGAACGACACGCTGAACGTCGATGCGCGGTTGATCGGCATCAAGTTGTTCTACATCACGAACACGGGAGTGGATTCATGAGCGAGTTCGCATGCGTCGTGAATGGCGTGCTGCATCGCGTCTCCAATTTGCCAGAGCAGCCACCGGATATTCCGCACAAGGGCGTGCGGTGGTATCCCGTGGTGCGCGAGGAGGGCGCGCTCGAAACGAAAGCTCTTGTGGGGGATAATTTCGTTATCACCACAGCGCCGCCGCTGCCGCCGTCCGTGGTTTCCATGCGCCAGGCGCGGATCGCGCTTTCGCGCGCGGGAAAGCTGGCGGCCGTCGAGGCGGCGGTCGCGGCGGTGGGCGGCGAGACGAAGATAACGTGGGAATACGCGACGCAGATCGAGCGCGCTTTGCCCATGCTCGCCGCGTTGGCCCAGGCGCTTGGCCTTTCGGACGCTGATCTTGACGCGCTGTTCACCGTGGCGGGGTCGGTCTGATGCTACGTGCGACGCAACTGATCGGCTTTGGCGCGGGTTCAGCCGGATTCTCACTTCTTTCGCAGATCACCGATTACACCAGCACGACGAACATCGGCACCATGACTGGAAGCGGGGGTCTTGCCGCTGCGTTCGACGGCACCACCGCCCAAGCTGCCGGCTCTTGCGCTTCTGCCGCCCCTGGCGGCGCGAGCCCGGCCAGTGTTGGCAAGCAATGGGCGGGCGGGCTTTCTAAAACGATCGGCCGGTTCATCGTCTATGACCCGAGCAATGAAGGCCACGCATCGTCGGCCGCGAGCGTCACGTTGAGTCTCTATGGAAAAAACGGCGCGCCAGCATCGCCCACGGACGGCACGTTGCTGTTCACGTCGCCGTCGCAAAGTTACGTCATCGGCACGACCAGCTACGACACCACAGCGGTGAACGGCATCGACGTATCGAGCGCTTACACGCACCACTGGATCACGCTCACCCCTTCGGGGACGTCCAGCACCCTCTACATAGCGGAGGTGGTGTTTTATGAATGGCTCTAGCGGAGAAAACCGGGTGTGCGCAGCGGACGCGGCGCTCCACGAGGGTCGCTGGCACCTCGACAAGCGGGTGCCAGTGGCGATCATCGCGGCGCTCATCATGCAGGGTATTGGGGCAGTTTGGTGGGCGGCGCAGTTCGAGGCACGATTCGAGGCTTCGGTGCGCCGCATCGAGCGACTGGAGGCCCAGCGCATCAGTGACGATGGCCAGACCCAGGTACTTGTGCAGCGTCTGGCGCGCATCGAGGCGCTGACCGAGACGCAAACCCGGCTTCTCGAGCGCATCGAGAGCCGCTTGATGACGCGTCGTTGATGGAAGTGATGGGGCTCGCGCTTTCGGCGTCGGCCTCTCTTCTGCTTGAGGGCTTGCGCGCAGCCCTGCGGATCAAAGCCTTCAATCCCTAGTTCAGGAGCGCGCGTCCCAGGCGCGCTTTCCGGCATGAGCGAATATCTCGAGACACTTGCCGGCGATCCGCTGGCGGAGGGCAGGCGCGCGTTTGCGCTTTGCCGCGCGGTCGAAGCCGCAGCCCCCGGCACGCCGCCCGGGGAAGTCGTCTGCGCGGCCGAAATATTCGAGCGCTATCTCCTCGGCCGCAAGGCCGCCCTTCACATCGTAAAGAAATCCCATGAACCCGCATGAATTCCGTGCCGAGATCGTCGATCCGGCCTTGCGCTTGCTTGATCTCCATTCGCCGGCGGCGTCCAATCTTCTGCTCGGCACCGCCTTGGTTGAATCGAATCTCGTGTATCGACGGCAAAAGGGCGGCGGCCCGGCATTGGGGCTGTTTCAGATCGAACCCACGACGTTCGACGACATCTATCGGCGCTATTTGCCGCGCCAAACGTCGTGGCTAGGCTCGGTCAACACTCTGTTGCGGCCCTACGATATGCCGATCGAGCAGCTCGTTGACAACGACCGCTTCGCTTGCGCAATCGCGCGCCTCAAGTACCGCATGGCGCGCCCGCCCTTGCCGCTGGCCGACGACATCGAGGGCCTAGCGGCATATTGGCGTCTTCACTACAACGCGGGCGGGAAAGGCACGGTCGAGCGCTTCGTCGCGCTCTATCGCGCGCGCGTGACGTGATGGGCATTCTCGCGGTGCTCGCGCCGCTGCTCGACCGCATTCTTGGCGCCGTTCTGCCCGACAACGAGGCGCGCCAAAAGGCGATCCTCGACGCGCTCGGGAAAATGACCGATGGCGATATCGAGCAGTTGAAGGTGAATGCGGTGGAGGCGGCGAGTACGTCGCTCTTCGTGGCGGGCTGGCGCCCGGCGATTGGGTGGTGTTGCGCGTTTGCGCTGTTCTATCAATATTTGCTCTTGCCGATCGGGCTGTGGATTTGCCGGATTTTGGGTCAGGCCATTGACAGCCCGCCCGTGCTCGACGGCGCGTTGTGGGAGCTCATGTTCGGCATGCTCGGCCTCGGCGCCTTGCGCACGATCGAGAAGGTCAAGGGTATCTCCGTTCGCTAGATCGGAGACCGGCGCTTTGTTAACCAGCGGTTAAGTGCTGCCTGCCACGATGCGGGATCGTCGAGGATCACGCGTTGATGGCAAAAAGCGCCGGGAAGATTTCAGACGAACCGACCGAGGACGCCGCGCCGCAGCCTGCGCGGGCGGGCCTTGGCGCGCGCGTCAGGGCGTGGTGGCACGGCGAGGAAGTGGTTCCGGCGGCAGCTAATGACGCGGAAGGGGCCGACTCGATCGACGCCGCGCGACCTGGCGGTCAGGAAAGAGACTCGGCGGACGAGGATCCGAGTGCGGCCACCTCCGATGTGCCGAGTCTAAAAGCACGCCTCAAGGCGTGGTGGGACGGCACCGAACCCGGGGCCGCGCCGCCCGCCGAAGGCGAGGGCGATGGAAAGGACGGCGCGGACGCAACGCAGGCGCGCGCGGCGCCAGTGGTGGCCGCGGATAGTCCAGACATCGCGGATAAAGCGGTCAAGTCCGCTTGGCCGTCCGAACGCATTGCGTCGACTGAGCGCATCTGGGGCTCGGGCTTCGCGGGGCCTGGGGGCGACGAACTCGCCGTGCGCCTGACCAAGCCCTTCGCGCTCGACAAGTCGAAGGTCATGCTCGAACTTGGCTCGGGTTTGGGCGGCAACGCGCGCGCGATAGCGACGGAATTCGACAGCTGGGTTACGGGCTACGAACGCGACCCCACCCTTGCCGTCGCCGCGGCGGAGGCCTCGCGCCAGAAAGGCGTTGGCAAGCGCGTCGTGATGCATGTCTACGACCACAAACCCTTCCTGGCCGACACGAGCAGGTTCGACGCGCTGTTCAGTAAGGAGGCGTTGTTCCAGTTTCCGGAAAAATCCGAGCTGTTTACGGCCTTGCCTGGCAAGCTAAAGGACCGCGCCCACGTGATGATCACTGATTTTGTTTTGGCGGCGCCGGGCGCGACCGATCCCGCGCTCGAATCTTGGATACGGGATGAGGCCGAGGCGCCGCATCTATGGACAGCCGAACAGTACGTCAAAGCCGCGACGAAAGTTGGTCTTGACGTCCGGGTCAATGAGGATCTGACGGATGAATATCTCGCCATGGTCCGTGACGCTTGGCGCGGCCTCGAAGCGGTGCTGAAACCGGGCACCGTCGATGCCGCAGCCGCGGCCGCCATTCTTGAGGAAGGGGCGAATTGGCAGCGCCGGGCCGCCGCGCTCGCTTCGGGCAAGTTACGCCTGGTGCGCCTTCATATGGTGAAGCGCTGATCCGCCCGGTTTGACAGCCCGAGCCCCCATATATAAGGTCCGCCGCTCCCCGAAGCCGGGCCAAGGACCAGTGACGATGAAAGTTGTTAATTCGCTCAAGACCGCGAAAAAGCGCGATAAAAACTGCCGTGTCGTTCGTCGCCACGGCCGCGTTTACGTCATCAACAAGAAAAATCCGCGCTTTAAGGCGCGCCAGGGCTGATTCAGCCCTCCACGGCACCTAGCCTTCGCTCTTTCCCGGCCCAAACCGGGCCATTCCCGCCAATTACTAGACAAACCCGCCTTCTCGGGCGGAAAATCCGCGCGTTCGCGTTCGAACGATGACCGACCGCGCAGCCGCGCGCGCCCTTCAACTTGGCGCCGCCGTATTTTCACCGTCGTCTTTTCATGGCCGCGATTGAGAACAGGCGGCTTGGGCACGTATGATCACCCGTCTTTTGCCCGCAAGAGGTGCCGGCCATGAAACGACTAGGTATCGTGCTGTGTCTTCTGCTGTTGGCGCGGTTCGCGTGGGCCGATGCCCGAGGGGCGTGGAGCGTTTCACACAATCATCCGGCCCAGATTCTCGGCGACGGCTTTCCCGTCTCGTTCTATCGCGTGTGTTTTCAGAAGGGCAACGCGGTCAAGCTCCGCTATGTTCTCGAGACCGACAAGGTGCGCGAGATGGAGCTGCGCAACGAAGGTAATTGCGTCGATCTCAAGGCCAAGCGCATCGAAATTGCCGTGCCGGGCGGCGAAGGCGTGTACGCGACCGGGACTTACAACCACCTTCCCGCGCGATGAGGCGCGGCCCGCGCCGCGCTACGATGGCAGCCTGGCTGCGCGCCGCATATGGGCCCTATCCATGCTGATGCCAGCACCCGACCAAGCGATGCTCGCGCGCCGCGAGGACATCGTCGCTCGCTTGCGCACCGTCATATCCGGCGAAGGCGTGATTTCCGATGTGCACGCCCTTGCCGCGTACGAATGCGATGGCCTGACCGCCTACCGGGCCGTGCCGCTTGCGGTGGTGTTGCCCTCGACGACGGCGGAAGTCAGCCGTGTTCTCGCCGTTTGCCGGGAAATTGGCGTCAAGGTCGTGCCGCGCGGCGCGGGTACGTCCTTGTCGGGCGGCGCCTTGCCGCTCGAGGACGGGGTGGTTCTCGGCCTCGGCAAGTTCAACCGCATCCTCGACATCGATCTCGACAATCGCTGCGTCGTCGCCCAGCCCGGCGTCGCCAATCTCGCCATCACCCAGGCGGTCGAGCACGCCGGTTTCTATTATGCGCCCGATCCCTCAAGCCAGATCGCCTGTTCGATCGGCGGCAATGTCGCGGAAAATTCCGGCGGCGTGCATTGCCTCAAATACGGCGTCACCACCAATAATCTACTCGGCCTCGAGGTCGTGCTGATGACCGGCGAGGTTCTGCGCCTCGGCGGCAAACACTTCGATGCCGAAGGCTATGATCTCTTGGGCCTGCTGACCGGTTCGGAGGGCCTGCTGGGCGTCATCACCGAAGTCACGGTACGAATCCTGCGCAAGCCCGACACGGCGCGCGCACTTCTGCTCGGCTTTCCGAGCAGCGAGGCGGCGGGACGATGCGTGGCGGGGGTAATCGGTGCGGGCATCATTCCGGGCGGCATGGAGATGATGGACAACCCGGCGATCCGAGCGGCCGAGGATTTCGTCGGTGCGGGTTATCCGTGCGAGGCGGGGGCGCTGCTGATCGTCGAACTCGACGGCGCGGCGGTCGAGGTCGATCATCTGACTCGTCGGGTGGAGGCGATCGCGCGCGATTGCGGAGCAAGCGAATTGCGCGTGAGCACGTCCGAGGAAGAGCGCCTCAAATTCTGGTCGGGGCGCAAATCGGCGTTTCCCGCGGTCGGGCGGATCTCGCCCGATTACTTCTGCATGGATGGCACGATTCCGCGCAAGCAGTTGTCCAAGGTTCTGGCGCGGATGCAGGAATTGTCGAATGAATACGGCCTGCGCGTGGCGAACGTGTTCCACGCGGGAGACGGCAACCTCCACCCCCTGATTCTTTACGACGCCAATGTCCCTGGTGAGCTCGATCGCGCCGAGCGCTTTGGCGCCGATATCCTGAAGCTGTGCGTTGAGGTCGGCGGCGTTCTCACCGGCGAGCACGGGGTCGGGGTCGAGAAACGCGATCTCATGGGTACGATGTTCACCGAGATCGATCTGCAGCAACAGCAGCGCGTGAAATGCGCCTTCGACCCCGACGGCCTACTCAATCCAGGCAAGGTCTTTCCCGTGCTTCATCGCTGCGCGGAACTCGGGCGCGTGCACATCCATCGCGGTGCCATGCGATTCCCTGATCTGCCGCGCTTTTGAATGATCGGCCGCTTGCGCCCGTCCGACGCGGCCGAATTGCGCGAAATCGTGCGCGCGGCGCTCGATGACGACGAGCCGCTCGAAATCATCTCGGGCGCCACCAAGCGCGGCTTAGGCAGACCGCCGCAAGGCACGCCGCTCGATCTCGCGCGCCTCGATGGTCTCGTGTCCTACGAGCCCGAGGAGCTGATCCTACGCGTGCGTGCCGCCACGCCCATGGTTGCGATCGAATCGTGGCTGGAACAGGCCGGGCAAAATCTCGCGTTCGAGCCACCGGACCTTGGTCCGTTCTACGATCACCCGGCCGGCCGGCAAACCATCGGCGGTGTGATCGCGACCAATCTTTCGGGCCCGCGCCGCATCAAGGCCGGGGCCGCGCGCGATCACTTCCTCGGCTTCAGCGCGGTCAATGGGCGCGGCGAGGATTTCAAGGCCGGCGGTCATGTCGTCAAGAACGTGACCGGCTACGATCTTTGCAAGCTTCTGGCCGGATCCTACGGCACGCTCGCGATATTGACCGAAATCACGCTCAAGGCCCTGCCCGCGCCCGAGGATGTCCGAACCCTCGCGCTCGCCGGGCTATCCGCCGCGGACGCCGTGCGCGCCATGGGCCGGGCCTTTGCGAGTCCGTTCGATGCGTCGGCCGCCGCCCATGTGCCGGTGAATCTGGCAGCGCGGCTCGACGGCCTTGCCGGACAATCCTGGACCTTCGTGCGTTTCGAGGGCCCGGAGCAAGCCCTGCGCGCCGCGACCGATACAGTCGCGCGCGATCTCGCGGCGTATGGCGTGGCCGAAATCCTCGACGCGGCCGCTTCGGTCGGGCTGTGGCGCGCGGTGCGCGATATCGTGCCGTTGTTTCCGGCCGATGGCAGTTGCGTCTGGCGGGCCACGGTGCCGCCCGCCCGCGGGGCCGAGGTGGTGGCGGCGATCACGGCGCGGCTTGGCGTCGAGTGGTATCTCGATTGGGCGGGCGGCCGGATTTGGCTGCGCGTGCTCGATGGGGGCGCGGATGGCGGGGCCGAGATCGTGCGCGGCGCGGTTGGAGCATGGGGTGGACATGCCGTGCTGATGCGCGGGTCCGAAGCCATTCGGCTGAAAGCGGCGCCGCTCGATCCGGCAAGCGCCGGCGCCTTGGCGCTGTCGCGCAGGATAAAGCAGGGCTTCGATCCCAAGGCCATCTTCAATCGTGGACGCATGTATGACGGCGTCTAGAACATCGCCATCCTGAGGCACGTCCGGTATGCAAACCCGCTTCACCGCCGAGCAAATGGCCGATCCCGATTTGGCCGAGGCGAACAGGATTCTGCGCGCGTGCGTGCATTGCGGCTTCTGCATCGCGACCTGCCCGACCTATGTCCTGCTTGGCGACGAGCTCGATAGCCCGCGCGGGCGAATCTATTTGATCAAGGACATGCTCGAGACCGGAAGACGCGCGACCGAGAAGGTTGTCCGTCATGTCGACCGCTGTTTGTCGTGCCTGTCGTGTATGACCACCTGCCCATCGGGCGTGAATTACATGCATCTGGTCGATCAAGCGCGCGGCCATATCGAGGCGACCTATCGGCGTCCCCTTGGCGATCGATTCTTGCGCGCGCTTCTCGGCGCGGTTCTGCCCCACCCGAAACGCTTGCGGTGGGCCATGCTGGCCGCACGCTTGGCGCGCCCCGCCGCTGGGCTTTTGCCAGCCCGTCTCAAAGCCATGATTCGCCTCACACCCAGACGCGCCGTGGCGGCGCGCATGAACGCGTCCGTATTTCCGGCTTTGGGCGTGCAGCGCAAGCGCGTGGCGCTGCTCGCGGGCTGCGTGCAACAGGACATTGAGCCGGCAATCAACGCGGCGAGTTTGCGCCTGCTCGCCCGCTCGGGGTGCGAAGTCGTGGTGGCGCGGGGCGCGGGCTGTTGCGGGGCACTCAAGCACCACCTGGGTAAGACCGCGGATGCCGAGGTGAAGGCGAACATCGCCGCCTGGTGCGCCGAGGCTGACGGCGCGGGCCTGGACGCCATTGTCACAAACGCCTCGGGCTGCGGCACGATGGTCAAGGATTACGGCTATATGCTGCGCAACGATCCCGTTTGGTCGGCCAGGGCCGCGCGAATTTCGGCGCTTGCGCGCGATATATCCGAGATCGTGAGCGAATTGGGATTGAAGGACGTCCGACCCCGGGGCGTGTCGGTCGCCTATCATGCCGCCTGTTCGTTGCAGCACGGTCAACGCGTCCGAATCGAGCCGAAGGCCCTGCTGGCCAAGGCGGGATTTGCGGTGTGCGAGCCGCGCGAAAGCCATCTCTGCTGCGGCTCGGCCGGCAGCTACAACATGCTTCAGCCCGAATTGGCATCGCGCCTGGCGGCGCGAAAATCGGGCCATCTGGCCGAAACCGGCGCGGCGGTCGTGGCGACGGGCAATATCGGGTGCATGGTGCAATTGCGCCAATCCGGGGCTCAGCCCGTTGTGCATACCGTCGAGCTTCTCGACTGGGCGACGGGCGGGCCGCGGCCCGAGGCCCTGGGGCCGCTCACGCAGGCGTGATTTGCCTCGTACGGCGTGAGCGCCAACATAGAGGGCAGCGGGCAGAAGCCGATACGCAAGACCCGAAGCCGGAGGAGTACAGCCGATGTTGGTCAAATCGAAGCGTGGATGGGAATTGCCGGATCGAGACGCGACGCCGGAAGGACTTTATCTCACGCGACGGCGCTTCGTAACGGCCCTGGCGGCGGGCCCGATTCTCGCAGGTACTCTGCTCGGAGGCTGCGACGATACCGGGGCCGATGCAGGCAAGAAGGCTGCCGCCGCGGCGACCGATGATCCCTCGGCGAAGCTTTATCCAGTCGCGCGCAATATGCGCTATGGAGTGGATCGTGCGCTGACGGACGAGAAATTCGCAACCAGCTACAACAATTTCTACGAGTTCGGTTCGCACAAGGAAATCGCGAAAGCGGCGCAAGCGCTCGCGATCCGGCCGTGGACGGTCAAGATCGATGGCATGGTCGAGAAGGAGCGCACGATCGCCATCGACGATCTGCTTCGCCAGATGCCGCTTGAGGAACGAGTCTACCGCTTCCGTTGCGTCGAGGCGTGGGCGATGACCGTTCCGTGGAGCGGGTTTTCGTTGAAGGCGCTCGTCGATTTCGCGCGCCCGCTCAGCTCGGCCAAGTATCTGCGCATGGAGACTTTTCTCGATGCAGCAGTGGCGCCGGGCCAGAAGGCAAGCTGGTACCCGTGGCCCTATGTCGAGGGACTGACGATCGCGGAGGCGACCAACGAACTCGCCTTCATCGCAACCGGACTGTACGGCAAGCCGATCGCGCGCCAGAACGGCGCGCCGCTGCGTCTCGTCGTGCCCTGGAAATACGGTTTCAAGAACGTGAAATCCCTGGTGCGCCTGAGCTTCACCGCCGAGCGGCCGCGCACGTTCTGGGAAGCCATCGAAGGGCGTGAGTACGGCTTCTGGGCGAACGTCAATCCCCAGGTTCCGCATCCTCGCTGGAGCCAGGCCACGGAAAAACTTCTGGGCGAGGGCTCATCGTTCGAGCCAAAGAAGGTGCCGACGCAGCTTTACAACGGCTATGGCGAATACGTCGCGCCGCTATATGCGGAGCTAAAGGGCGAACGCCTGTTCATGTAGGTGCGCCGTGTCCCGTGCGAAAAAAAAGGCCGGATCCCAAGGGATCCGGCCGAGTTCAACAGGGAGGCTTTACGTCTGGGAGACGCAGGGCCCGAAGACCCTTTTCCGGGGCATTGCACCCCGAAATCCACGATTGCGGCAGACGCCGCATCCGTTCCGTATGTGCTGCAACGCAGCATCAACGAATCATGTTTAGGCCCTGTCGGCGTCTGCGGCCAGATTGTTCTCGGAAATGGAGCCATGCGTTGAACGCATGGCTTACTGCGGCTCAGTAAACGCCAGCTAAACTATTATTTTAGAAGTGAGACTTGGCGATTTCGTGGATCAAGAAATCGCGGAGGACGGCGATGCGCTTGGAATTGCGCAGCTCTTCCGGATAGACGAAATAGGCTTCCACGCCTGGCCCTTCCATCGATGGGATGACGCGGACCAAATCGCCATCGCCTTGGGTCATGTAGCCGGGAAGGGCTCCGATGCCGAGCCCGCTGCGCACCGCCAGCATCAAGCCATAGACATTGTTCACGCGCAGCACGGGCTTGCGTTCCTGGCCCGGGCGCAATCCGGCGGTCAGCAGCCAATTGACGTCGGGGAAGGGCGGGCGCGCGTCCTGGCCGTAAATGATCAGCCGGTGCTTGTCCAAATCCTCGGGCGTTTCGGGCTTGCCATGCGTCTTGACGTATTCACGCGTCGCATAGACGTGTGAGCGGAACGTGAACAAATGGCGCTGCACCAGATCGGATTGGCGCGGCGGGCGCATGCGGATCGCGACATCCGCCTCGCGCATGGTGAGGTCGAGTTCCTCGTCGTGGACGATGATCGTCACCATGATGTCGGGATAGAGTTCGATGAACTGTTTCATGCGCGGCGCGAGCCACACCGAACCGAAGCCGACTGTCGTGGTGATGCGCAGCGGACCTTTGGGCCGATCCTTGGCCTCGCTGATTTGCGCCTGGGCCATGGCGAGCTTGGCGAAGACGTCGCGCACGGTCTTGTAAAGCAACTCCCCCTGCTCGGTCAGGATGAGGCCGCGCGCGTGGCGATGGAAAAGCGTCGCGCCGATGGTTTCCTCAAGGCCGCTGATTTGCCGGCTAACAGCCGATTGCGACAGATTCAGCAATTCGCCTGCGTGGGTGAAGCTTCCAGCCTCGGCGACGGCGTGAAAGACGCGCAGCTTGTCCCAATCGATTTGTGGCCCGCCTGCGGCTCGCGCCTCGCGCCAGGGCGAAGGCTGGCTTGCGCCATGGGCCGAACGATCAAGGGCCGGGCGGTCATTGGGCGGCAATCGCGGCCTCGCTTTCGTGTTCAGCGATAAAGCGTTCGGCTTCGAGCGCGCTCATGCACCCGAGACCCGCGGCAGTCACGGCTTGCCGGAAAATCTTGTCCTTCACATCGCCCGCCGCATATACCCCCGGCACATTCGTGTGCGTGCTGTCTGGTGCCGTGATCAGATAGCCTTCCGCGTCCATCGCCAGCTTGCCGCGGAAAAGCTCGGTCGCCGGTACGTGGCCGATCGCGATGAAGACACCCTCGGCGGCGATATCGCGCCGCTCCCCCGTCTTCACGTTGCGCAGGCGCAGGCCTGCGACAGCCGTTTGCGGCGCGTCCCCCAAAACCTCGTCCACCGCGCTGTCCCAAGCCATCTCGATCTTCGGGTGCTTGATCATCCGGTCCTGAAGAACTTTTTCAGCACGCAAGGCGTCACGTCGGTGAATGACCGTGACCTTGCTCGCGATATTGGCGAGATACAGCGCCTCGGTCACGGCGGTATTGCCGCCACCGACGACCGCGACCGCCTTGTTGCGGAAGAAAAATCCATCGCAGGTCGCGCAAGCCGATACGCCCGCGCCGCGAAAGCGCGCTTCGCTCTCGATCTCCAGCCATTTCGCGCGCGCCCCGGTTGCCACGATGACCGTGTCGGCGATGTATCCGTCGCCTGAATCGCCGCGCGCGACGAAGGGCCGGCGCGTCAAGTCCACGTCCACGATCAAATCCGAGACGATCTTCGTGCCGACATTCTTTGCCTGGCGCTGCATCTGTTCCATGAGCCAGGGGCCTTCGATCGCCTTTTCAAAGCCCGGATAGTTTTCGACATCGGAGGTGATGCTGAGCTGCCCGCCCGGCTCCATTCCGGTCACCAGCAAGGGCGACAGATTGGCGCGCGCCGCGTAGATGGCGGCCGTGTACCCGGCCGGGCCCGAGCCGATGATGAGAACTTTGGTGCGATGGGTTTCGGCCATGGTGGAAACTCAATCTGGGTGGCTGTCGGGCCAAGATGGTAAGCCTTGGGCCAAGCAAGGCAAGCGCGCCGGCGCCGGGTCGGTGAAAATCTCCCGTTTGGACCCGGGGGGCGAACTAGAATCCGAACATGTGGTCGAGGCTGAATGCACCCTTCGCGCCGGTCAAGCCGTGATAGCCGAACAGCCGGCAGGTCGTGTCGCGGATGATGACATAGGGCTTGTCGCCCGCTGCCTTGCGCTCGGCCGCGCTAAACGCCTCCGAATAGCGCCAAAGGCGCGAGCCGCCGCAGGCAATCGTAAGCGTGTGCTGGGCGATTTCCGTTCCGTCGGCCCGGCAGAGACCAAGCGTCGTCGACGAGCGCCCGTGCCAGGGGGTCGAGGCGGGATAGATGAGATGGCAAAGGGTATCGAGCGGAGGCGGGCCGAGCCGCAGGAACAGGCGCGTGCTGAGCCCGGGTGCAGGGCCGGCATAGGATTGGGGCTCGTTCTTGTAAGTGAGCACCGTATTGAAGATGTGCCCGCCGAAACTGGTTTCGGCGACATGGCCGCTGGCCCGGTCCTCATATCGCACGAGCGCATGGAGCCAGCCATCCGCACCGCCGCCTTGGCTGAAGTCGTAGCACAGCTCGATATGGCCGTAGCCCTTGTGCCCATTGGCCATTTCGTCGATCTCGACCGCCATTTCGTGGTCGCGGGGCAAACGACCGAGGCTTCGGCGGGCAAGCTCGCGTCCTTCCGGATCGTAAAGCGCGATCGACACGGGCAGATGATGCTGGGCTGTGCTCATCGGCGTCGGAAGAGCGATGGTCGAGAATCGCTCGATCGGCAGGACCGCAACGGGCAGGATATAGCCCTTGCCGAGCAGATTGCCGAGTTCGGCGATTTGCGGATCGGTCTTGAGGTCGGTGCGTTCCACATTGGGGTGCGCGATGCGCCGCCGCCCATCCGCGCGGTGGACTTCATAACGCGGACGCACGAAATGCCTCCCGGCTTGAATCTCGATCTGCTGCGGCCACCGCAGCATTGGCAGCAATGTGGCAACATCCAGGGCGTGGGTCGCGAAGGGCGCGATTTCGCGGTCGAGCCAGGCGACCCGATCCGAGCCCATCGCGTTGATGCCGATTCCGCGCGCGGGAATGGCGCAGGGATGGCTATTTTGAACCCATAACACGACGCGCTCGTCGTCGCGCGGCGCGGGCAGGCCGGCGTACAAATCGGCCGGCCACGCATTCGCGTCGTGCGTGCACGATAGATCCTCAGCCGCATCACCATAGGTGTCGAGAGCGTACTTGACCACGTCGTGTCCCGCCGCGCCGACGGCATGAATGAAGAGCTGACCCGCGAATTCCCCGAGACCGAAACGCGCACGCACTTCGTGGCTATCGATGGAAATGGACGAAATGCCCCCGGCCAGATTTTCTCGCCACGCGGCAAGTGTGCGCCCCGCGCCGTCGAACAGCGTCAGCCACAAGGTCACTTCACGCGCGCCGTAACCGCTCCAGTAGTTCGCGGAGACGATGCGCGTGTGCTGGCCGCCCGCATCGCGAAAGAACGCAAAATTCGTCGCGAAGTTGAGCGAATCGAGATAGCGCCCGCGAACGGTCAGAGCGTCCGTGGGCAGGCGCATGTCATCGAGCGAAGCGGTGCCCATGCCGGAAGGTATGAGATGCCCGATATGGGCGAGCGTGCGTTCGGCATCGAAGCCCACGACGAACACCGTGCGCGCGCCCGAGCCCGCCAAATCCGTGATCGGTTGCGCTCCATGGCCAAACAGCGAAGTACCGACGCGCCGTACATCCTGCACGAACACGCCCGCGATCTTGACGCCGTCCAGGGGTTGCAATGCCGCGAAGGACTCCGCGAAACCGACCGGATCATA
>JBJXGH010000119.1:0-18338 GCA_046153685.1 Alphaproteobacteria bacterium | reverse complement strand
CCGGCCCGTGCGCGCGCTGTTCGCGGCGCGCGCGGCCCTCTCTTGGCTCGCGCTCGCCGCCGTGCTCGTCGCCGGTTACGCCTACCGCGACCGGCTGGCCGAATTCGCGGCACCGGTCCTGGGCGCGCTCGTGCCCCAGAAGCCGCGCGCGCTCGGCGACGGCACCATCGAAATCCGGCGCTCGGCGGACGGACATTTCCATATCGAGGCCGAGATCCTGACTCGACCCGGCGCGGTGCCCGTGCGCGTGCGCTTTCTGATCGACACCGGCGCGAGCGATATCGTGCTCGCGCCCGCGGATGCGCGCCGCGCGGGCTTCGATTTGACCGCGCTTGCCTATACCCGCGCCTATGCGACCGCGAACGGCCGCGTGATGGGCGCGCCCGTGCGCTTGGCCAAATTGGAAATCACCGGCATCCGCCTCGACGACATCGCCGCGAGCGTGAACGGCGCGGCCATGGGCCAGTCTCTGCTCGGCATGGCGTTCCTCGATCGCCTGGCGGGCTTCGAGATCACGGGCGACGCGCTTGTCCTCCGTTGGCGCTAGCGGTCATGCTCGGGCGGAACCTGGCGCTGGCGAGCGGGACGATACGCGGCGCGCCGTGTTAAGCTTGCCCCCTTCCAATGCCATCGGCGGAGCAAGCGCCATGATCGCCACTGTCTCACCGAGCCGCGGATTGCGCGCCGTCGTGGCGGCGGCGGTTTTATGCGCCGCCGCGCTTTGTGCGCGGGGTGCGGGCGCGCAGGAAAAACCCGATATCCTCGGCGCGATCCTTGCCTTGCGCGCGGTCGTCCCCGCGGATGCGCGCACCGCCGAGACGCTTGGCACCGAACGCAACGGCACGGGGGTTGTGATCGATTCCGACGGCCTGGTCCTGACCATCGGCTATCTCATCCTCGAGGCCAGCGAGGTGATTTTGCGCGACGGCGCGGGCGGCGCGACGGCGGCCCAGGTCGTGGGTTACGACCACCGAACCGGGTTCGGCCTGCTGCGCGCCTTGAAGCCGCTCGGCAAACCCCTCCGGCTCGGCAATTCCCAAGCGCTCGAGGCCTTGCAGCCGGTTCTCGTGGTCGGACGCGGCGACACCGAGATCGTCTCGGTGGCGCAAGTGACGGCGCGGAAGGAATTCGCGGGTTCGTGGGAATATCTGCTCGACAATGCGATCTTCACCGCGCCCGCCCACCAGCGTCATTCGGGCGCGGCGCTCGTCAATATAGCGGGTGAACTGCTCGGCATCGGTTCGCTCGTGTTGCCCCAGCCTGTGGCGGGAATCGGTATGATCGCCGGCAACATGTTCGTGCCCATCGACGCACTGAAGCCGATTCTCGCCGACATGATCGCGGACGGTCGGCCCTCGGGCAGCCGCCAGCCCTGGCTCGGACTCGCGCCCGAGGAAGTGCGCGGCCATCTGTTCGTCGAGCGCGTCTTGCCCGGCGGACCGGCCGAGGCGGCGGGCGTGAAGCCGGGCGATCTCATTCTCGGTATCGACGGGCAAACGATCGGCGACATGGCGACATTCTTCCGGAGGACCTGGTCGCTCGGACCCGCCGGGGTCGAGGTGCCGCTCGACATCGTGCGTGCGGGCGTGCCCAGGCGCGTGGTGGTGAAGTCCGCCGATCGCCACGCCTGGCTGCGGGTGAAGCGGAGCTACTAGGCTGGCCGCGCTCCGCGGCTTTACGGGCGAACCCGTCGCGATTAGCGTATTTCCAGCCGGCGCGGCGACGCCGGATCGCGAAGCGAAAGGACGATGGCATGGCCCAATCGGCGACGACGGAGATGCCCAAGCGGGTAAACCAGACCCCACGGGCGAACGAACCCTATCGGCGCATTGCGGTTACCAAGCTGTGCGGCGCGGCTGGGGCGGAAATCACCGGCGTCGATCTATCGCAAGCCATCGACGCCGAGACGGCGGCGGAAATTCGCCGCGCCTTCCTCGAGAATTGCGTCGTCGCCTTTCGCGGCCAGGATCTCGCGCCCGAGCGGCAAATCGCCTTCACCGAAATCTTCGGCAAGGTCGAGCAGCACCCGCTTTATCGTGGCAATGCCATCGAGGGTTTTCCCGATATCCTTGTCCTCGAGCACAAGGCCGGGCAGTTCATCAACGGCAAGAACGATATCTGGCATTCCGACATCACCTTCAGCGAGACCCCGCCCCTGGGCAGCGTGCTGCACTGCCGCGCCGTTTGGGAAGGCTATGCCGACACAATGTTCGCCAATCAATATCTGGCGTTCGAGGCGCTGTCGGAGCCGTTGAGGCGATTGTTCGACGGCATGAAGGCGGAATACGACGCCGCGCTTTTACGCACACTCAACAACTCTCAGAGCTACAACACGCCCATGGGCGCCATCCCGCCGCCCGTCGTGCATCCCGTGGTCCGCACCCACCCGGAAACGCGACGCAAGGCGCTGTTCGTGAATTGCGCCTACACCACAAAGCTGCTGGGCGTGACGCAGGAGGAAAGCAAGCACCTCCTCGATTTCCTGTACGCCCACTGCACGCGCCCGGATTTCGTTTATCGCCACCGCTGGCGGGTGGGCGATGTCGTGATGTTCGATAACCGTTGCCTGCTGCATTACGTCGTGCAGGACCATCCATTCGACATGCACCGGCGCATGCACCGCACCACCGCCTCGGGCGACCGGCCGTTCTGATTCCTAAAACCGGCCGTTCTGATTCCTAAAACGGAATGTATTGGCCGGCGGTCGTTTCCCGGCGGCGAGGCGCACCCGGTCGATCGCCAACAATCAATTGCATTGCCCGATCGAAATCTCGGCACAGATCGTCTTGCCGTCGACCCAGGTGGCGCCGCCCAATTCCGCCCCCGTGAAATCCGCGCCCGCGATTTGCGCGCCCGCAAGGCTGGCGCCCTTGAGCGAGGCGTGAAAAAATCTCGCGCGGCGCAAATCGGCGTGCCCGAGATTGGCGCCCGCTAGGTCGGCGCGCGTGAAATCCGCCTCGGCCAGGCGCGCGCCGACGAGCGAGGCGGAGGCCAATTGGGCGGAATTGAATTTCGCGCGGAAGCCATCGGCCTTGGACAAATTGGCGCCCGCCAAATCGGCGCGCACGAAACTCGCCTCGCGCAAGGACGCGCCCGTAACATCGGCGCCTTCGAGATTCCTCTCGTCCAACCGGCAACGCTTCCAATCGACCTTGGGCGCGGGGACATCGGTGCATTCGGCCCAAGCGGGGGCGGCGCCCGGCAGGGCATCGGCGCCAAGCAAGAACAGGGCGAGAAGCGCAGCCCTCACGAAGACCAGCCCGGCTTCACCGCTTGCTTCCGGCCCGCGTCCTCGGGCCAGGCAAGCGTCTTCTGTTCCTCCCACCACTCCGCGAGCCGTCCGAGCGCGTCCGCCGGAAAGGGCACGACCCGGCGCGTCGCCAGGCTCGCGTGCAAGGCCAGCATCTCGACCGTGCACGCGACCTCGCCCGCAGCGGTGTCGTACATGCGGTGATAAAAGTGAATGCGCTTGTCGTCATAGCCGAGCAATTGGGTGGTGAAATGCATCGCCGCGCCCAGCGCGACTTCCCGGTGGAAGCGCAGATGTTTGTCGACGATGAACATGGTGTGCCGGGTGCGCGGAATATCGTCGAAGCCGACGCCGACATGGTTGAACGCGACATCGGTCGCCGGATCGACGGCCAAGGCGTAATAGGCCACGTTCATGTGGCCGTTGAGATCGATCCATTCGGGTTGGACGATGGCCGATCCGGTTTCGAGAGGAGAAGCCATGGCGGCGTGCAGAATACCCGTTCGGCGGCTGCCCGCAAGACGGTCGGGCAACCCGCCTCGAACATGCGACCGCGCAGTGCCGCCCGGTCATTCGACCGGGCCATGCGAGCGGGCAATATGATCGACTTGACGCTCGATCCGGCCCGCTCTCATATCGCTGATCTCATATCGGCCACCCCATATCGGCGCTCGCCTTCGGCGTACCCGTCCTTTGGGAGCTGGCGCGAACGCGGGCTCAGGGAGAACACCATGGCGGCGGCGATCGGTCAGGAACTGCCCTTCGAGCGCGCCGAGCTCGACGCGCGCATGGCGCGCGCCCAAGCCAAGCTTGCCGAGGCGGGGCTCGACGCCGCTCTACTGTTCGATCCCGAGAACATCTTCTATCTGACAGGCTATCAGACCATCGGCTATTTCACCTTCCAGGCCATGCTCCTGCCCGCCAAGGGCCTGCCCACCCTGGTCAGCCGCGCGACCAATCAATTCATGGCGGCGATCACGCCGACCATCGGCCGCTTCGTGACCGTGATGGATTGGGACGATCCCGTCGCCATCACGCTGGCCACCCTGACCGAATCCGGCGCGCGCCGGCTCGGGGTCGAAACCGCCGCCTGGTATCTGACGGCCCAAACCTACGAGACGCTGAAGGCGAAATCGGGCGCCGAGCTTGTACCGTGGAACGGCATCGTCGAGCGCCTGCGCCTGGTGAAATCGCCAGCGGAAATCGCGCGCATGCGCCGCGCATGCCGCGCGGCGGAGGCGGGCATGCATGCCGCACTCGAGGCCGCGCGGCCGGGCGCCACGGAAAACGACCTCGCGGCGGCGATGCACAACGCCTCGATCGCGGCGGGCAGCGAATATCTCGGCCACGCGCCGATTGCGGTCGCGGGCGAACGCACGGCGGTGACCTTCGCCATGTGGCGGCGCCGGGTGCTTGCGCCAGGCGATGTCCTGTTCCTCGAAACCGGCGGCTGCATCGATCGCTATCACGGCCTGCTCGCGCGATGTGCCGTGCTGGGTCCACCGACCGACGAGATGCGCCGGGTGTCGGATGCGATCATCGCGGGCCTCACGGCGGCGATCGCCAAGATGCGCCCCGGCGCAAGCTCGGGTGATTGCGACAAGGCCTGCCGCGACGAAATCGAGAAGGCCGGGTACGGCGAGCGCTTCGTCCACCGCACGGCCTATGCGGTGGGCATCGGCTTTCCGCCCAATTGGAGCGAGGGCAAGGCCATGACGCTCAAGAAAGGCGACCCCACGCCGCTTGAGGAGGGCATGACCTTCCATCTGGTGCCGAGCGTGTTCGGCGGCGATTGGGGCATGTGCTTCAGCGAAACGGTTCTCGTGACCAAGACCGGCCACGAAGTCCTGACCCAGTTCCCGCGCGAACTCGCCTTGCCGTGAGCCAGCACGGCACGAAGCCGGAGGAGCCGTCCGCGCCCCTTGAGCGGGCGCACCTGCGCGCCTTCGCACCCGTGGCGGCGGCGCTGGCGACCGTGTTCCTGCTGAGCCAGATCTATCGCTATGCCACCACCGTCATCGCGCCTGAAATCGCGCAGGAATTCGGCCTCTCCCCGGGCGCGCTCGGCGGGGTGGGTGCGGCGTTCTTCTTCACCTTTGCCGCCATGCAGATTCCGGCCGGCATCATGATTGATCGTTGGGGCGCGCGGCGTGTCATCGCGGCAATGCAGATATTCGCGGTCGCCGGCCTGGTGCTCGCGGCGCTCGCGCCCTCGGCGATCTGGCTGACAGCGGCGATGGTGTTGCTCGGTATGGGCGCGTGCTGCAATCTCTCGGGCTCGCTCATCCTCGCCACGCGCTGGCTGCCCGCCGATCGCTTCGCCACGCTCGCCGGCGCGCTCATCGCCTTCGGCGGCATCGGGCACATCATGTCCACCTCGCCCATCGGCTATCTCATCGAGGCCATCGGCTGGCGCGGCGGTTACGCCCTGCTCGCGGCGACGCAAGGGGCGGCGGGAATCGTGCTGTACCTCGTGGTGCGCGACAACCCACCCTGGGCGCGCGACGGCGAGGGGCGGCACGCCGCAAGCCTTGCCGAGAGCGCGCGCGGCATCGCCGAGGTTCTGCGCGTGCCCGGGATTTGGCGGATCATCGCCATCATGGCCATGGGTCCGCCAATTTTCTTCACCCTGCGCGGACTTTGGGCGGGACCCTATCTCGCGGATGTCCACGCGCTCGACCCTGTCGGGCGCGGGCATGTACTCATGGTCATGGCCGCCTGCCTAATCGCGGGCAATCTCGTTTACGGCCCGCTCGACCGGCGCCTGAACACGCGGAAATTCATCGTCCTCGCCGGCGCGTGCGGCCTTGGCGCCTGCTATGCCGTCTTCGCCACGCAAGGCGCGCCCGATCTATGGATGGCCGTATTGTTCATCGGCGCGATCGGATTGTTCTCGCCCTTCGATGTCGTCGTGTTCGCGCACGCACGCAGCCTTGTCGCCGCGCGCCTCACCGGGCGCATCATCACCACCATCAATTTCGCCATGTTCCTAGGCACCGCGTTGCTTCAACAGCTCTCGGGCCATTTGCTGGGCTGGCTCAAAGCGGACGGCTGGACACCGGGCGAGGCCTACCGGGTGTTGTTCGCGGGCCTAGCCGCCATCGGTTTCGCGGGAGCGGCGATCTATTCCCGCGTGCAGGACGCGCCGCCGCGCGAGGACGTGCGCCGCTAACGCGGCGCCGATCCATCCGCGCGCGCAAAGACGAAGCCCATGGCCTCGATCATGAGTTGGGCCGAGAGCAGCCCCGTGATCTGGCCCGAATCGAAACTCGGATTAACCTCGACCAAGTCGAAACCGACGAGATTGTTGCGCGTGCAGACGAGTTCGAGGAAGCGCCGCGCCTGCTCATAGCTGAGGCCGCCGACCTCCGGCGTGCCCGTGCCGGGGGCGAGGGACGCGTCCATGCCATCGATGTCGAAGGTGACGTAAACATCCTTGTCCCGCGGCAGGGCCGAGGCGAAGGCATCGGGGCCGCGCGCGTGAATCTCGTACGCGGGCAAGATGGCGTTGCCGTCGCGCAAGGAGGCTTCGTGATCCTCGCGCCGCGTGCGCAAGGAACGGATGCCGATGGCGACCACGCGCTCGACCCAGGCGAGCTCGCGCACCCGGCGCAGCACATTGCCGTGGCCGTAGCGCACGCCCATCGCCTCATCGCGGTAATCGAGATGGGCGTCGAATTGGACGACCGTAATCGGCTTTGCGCCCTCGAAGGCGCGTAAGACCGGAAAGGTGATGGAATGATCCCCGCCCATGACGAAGGGCAAGGCGCCGCGTTGACGGATATGGCGCACGGCCGCGGTGATGCGGTCGAAATTTTGCTCCCACAGCAGCGGCACGATCTCGACATCGCCGCAATCGGCGATGGAGCAGGTCGCGCGGTCCTTCCCCGAGCGCAAATCCCAATACCCGGGCTTGCCCTTGGCGGTCAGCGAGCTGAAACGCACCGACATGTCGCGAATGGCGCGCGGCCCCCAGCGCGCGCCCGCGCGAAACCCGGCACCCTGATCGAAGGGCACGCCGAGTACGCCGATATCGGCCGACCATTCGCCATCGGGCTCGACGACCGACGCCTTGGCGAAACTCGCCGGCCCGAAGGGCGAAATACCGAGAGCTTTGGAATCGTTCATCTTCGCCTCACGCGTACAGCAGCCATTCCCTGAGCAGCGCAGTCGTCGCCTGGGGGCGTTCGAGGGGCAGCATGTGGCCACATTCCTCGACCAAAACCAGGCGCGCGCCCGCGATGCCGGCGGCGATTTCCTCCGACCGGTCGGGCGGCAGAACCGCATCCTGCCGGCCGCACAGCACCAGGGTCGGCACGCCGATGGCGGGCAGATCCGGGCGGCTATCGGGCCGCGCCATGCAGGCCAGGCTTTGGCGCACGAAGATTTCGGCGCCTTGGCGGCGTTGCATGGCGGCGATGCCGGCGATGAGGTCCTCGTCCTTCGCGCGGGGCGCATGGACGATCGCCGACATGTCGCGCGCAATATGTTCCTCGAACCCACCCGGACGCCGCACGTCCGCCATCTGCTCGCGCCGTTCGGCCTTGCGCGCCTCGGAATCGGGGCGCGCCGTCGTGCCGAGAAAGGCAAGCTTGGTCACCCGGTCGGGCGCGCGGCGGTGGATGGCAAAGGCGACATAGCCGCCGAGCGAAAATCCTGCGAGGGCAAAGCGCCCGGAAACCTGGGCGAGAGCGCGGTCGGCCATGGCTTCGACCGCTTCGTCGCGCGCGATATCGGCGACGACGACATTCGCGATATCGGCCAGATGCGCGCTCTGGTGGCTCCAGATGTGCGGATCGTCGAGCAGGCCTGGCACAAGCACCAAGGAAGGCTTCACGGGCTCCACCCCGCCCTAGCCGGGCATCAAGCGGCGCACCGCGTGCAAGAGTCGCGCGTTTTCGTACGCCGTGCCCACGCTGACGCGCACGTGGCGGGGCGAGAAATCTCCGCGTACCAGCACGCGCCCGAGATCAAACACGAGTTGGGCGAATCCGGCGGCGTCATGTCCAGTCTTCGTCACATCGACCATGACGTAATTGCCCTGCGGGTTCGGCGCCACGGGGAGGCCGAGCGCGCCGAATTCGGCGACCAGAAAATTCCTACCTTCGGCGACGGCTGCGCGGGTGCGCGCAAGATGCACGTCATCGGCCAGCGCCGCGATGCCGGCCTTCTGGGCGAGATCGCCGGTCGGCCATTTGGCGTTGGCCAAGGCGAGCGCGCGCGCCGTCTCGCGCGTGCCGACCGCATAGCCGAGGCGAAGATTGGCCAGACCAAACGCCTTCGAGAAGGTGCGCGACACCATGACGTGAGGGAGTTCGGGGGCGGGGCCGCGCAGGAACGCGACCGCGCTTGGCTTGTCCGAATCGGAGAATTCGATATAGGCCTCGTCCGAAATGACGAGCGCGCCCTTCTCGCCCGCCAGGCGCGCGGCGCGGGCAAAATCGTCAAGCGGGATGAGCGTGCTGGTCGGATTGTTCGGGCGGGTGAGGAAGACGAGCTGTGTCTTGTCCGATAGGGCGGCGGCGAAAATCTCGAGATCGAGAGTGAAATCCGCCGTCCGCAGGGGCACCGCGACCGGCACGCGGCCGTGCGCGCGGGCAATTTCGCGATAGACGCTGAAGCTCGGATCGAGCGCGACGACCTCGCCGCCCGGTTCGGTGAAGGCGGCCATCATCGCGTGCATGAGGCTCGAGCTGCCCGCGCCGACCACGACCTGATCGGCCCCGACATCGAGATAAACCCCGATGGCGGCGCGCAACGCGTCGGCGGTGGAATTGGGATATTCATGGATGGTGTCGATCATGGCAGCCATCGCGGCCTTGGCCGCGGGCGAGGCGCCGAGGGGGTTTTCGTTCGAGGACAGCTTGACGATTTCCACCGCCGGCACGCCAGCGATCCGCGCGGCCGTTTCGCGCGTCATGCCGGGCACGTAGGGCTCGTGGCCTTTTTCCAGCCGGCGGGCGCGTTCGAGAAAAGTCGAACGGATTGTCATGGGGACACCGAACGCTATCAGTAGGCGAATTCGCGGTAAACCGGATCGACCGAGCGGCCCCAGCGCGTCTCGTAAGCCTCAAGCAGGGCGTCGGACGGCGATCGGCCGGACGCGGCGATGTCGTCGAGCGCGCCGAGGAACACGCCCTCGCCTTCGCCCGTCGCATTCCGGCAATCGCGCGCCTTCAATCCCGCATGCGCGATGGCCAAGGTCGCGCGCGCGAGATCGAGCAGCGTGCCCTTGCGGAACTTGGTCTTGAGGCCGAAGCGCGGCACATCGGCGCGCAGCGCGTTGCGCTCCTCGCGCGTCCAGCCCTTGACCAAATCCCACGCGGCATCGAGCGCGCCCTGGTCGTACAGCAGCCCCACCCACAGCGCGGGCAATGCGCAAAGCCGCGACCACGGGCCGCTATCGGCGCCGCGCATTTCGAGGAAACGTTTGAGCCGTACCTCGGGAAAGGCGGTCGTCATGTGATCGACCCAATCGGCGGTGGTGGGCAACACGCCGGGCATGGCCGGCAATTCGCCCACCATCATGTCCCGGAAGGATTGGCCGCTGGCGTCGTGATAGACGCCGTTGCGGTAAACGAAATACATCGGCACATCGAGCAGGTAATCGACGTAGCGTTCGTAGCCCATGCCTGGCTCGAACACGAAATCGAGCATGCCGCAGCGATCGGGGTCGGTGTCGGTCCAGATATGGCTGCGCAAACTCTGGAAGCCGTTCGGCTTGCCCTCGGTGAAGGGCGAATTGGCGAACAGGGCGGTCGCCACGGGCTGGAGGGCGAGCGAGACGCGAAACTTCTTCACCATGTCCGCTTCGCTGGAAAAATCCAAGTTCACTTGCACCGTACAGGTGCGCACCATCATGTCGAGGCCGAGCGAGCCGCGTTTGGGCATATAGGCGCGCATGATGCGGTAGCGACCCTTGGGCATCCAGGGTACATCGGCGCGCGGCCATTTGGGATCGAAGCCGAGACCGAGAAAGCCGACGCCGAGTTCGGCGCCGACTTCCTTCACTTGGCGCAGATGCTCGTTCACCTCGTTGCAGGTCTGAAACAGATTTTTGAGCGGTGCACCGGACAGCTCGAACTGCCCGCCCGGCTCAAGCGTGACCGAAGCACCGCCTTTTACCAGCGCGATGACATTTTCGTTCTCGACCACCGGCTCCCAGCCATAACGCATGAGCGCCATCAGCAAGGCACGGATGCCGACCGCACCCTCATAGGGCAGGCGTTTCAGGGTATGGGGATCGAAGGCGAATTTCTCGTGTTCGGTGCCGATAAGCCAGCCCGATTTGGGCTTCTCGCCCTCGGCGATATAGCTGACGAGCCGATGCTTGTCGTAAATCGGCAGGCTGTCTTCTTGACTTGGACCCGACATGACACCTCGGCGAGGGCAGCCCGCGGGGCGCGGGGAGCCGTTGTTCCAACGCGGTTCGGCACGCGCCCGGCATGGCGCCGCGCAAGCCCGGCACACGGACAAAAGCGGCAAGCCCATCGGCCCATCGGCGACCGACTTGCGCAAAGCCGAGCCTGGCGCGGGCAACAGAGCCAATAGGTATAACCCAACGGGCGTAACAATGGAGAGTTTGCACAAGGCGTCAAGCGCGCCAGGCCCATCGAAAATTCCCCGTGCGGAGCGGGACTTGGAATGGGATATCCTGGGGACGAGGCAATCGAGCCCGAATCCGACTTCGTGCGGCCAAGATTTCCCCCAGCCGAATTTCCAATGGTCTTGAATCCCAATGGTCTTGAATCGATGACCGACAGCCATTCCGCCGGACCATATTCCACCGATACCGGTCCCGCCCGCCCGCGCGCCGCCACCGACATGCCGGCGCAAAGCTGGGTCGATCGGCTGTTGCCGGGTGCGCTTGTACCCTACGCGCAGCTCATGCGCCTCGACCGGCCGATCGGCACCTGGCTGTTGCTGTTCCCTGGGCTGTGGAGCATCGCGCTGGCGCTGAAGGGGCCGGGGGATCTGCGCTATTTCGTCTATTTCGCCGCCGGTGCGCTCGTCATGCGCGGCGCGGGTTGCGTTTGGAACGACATCACCGACCGTAAGATCGACCGCGAGGTTGCGCGCACGCGCACGCGGCCGCTCGCGAGCGGCGCGGTGGGTCTCGGGCACGCTTTGGTCTTCATGGCTTTCCTGTTGTTTCTCGGCCTGCTGATCCTGCTTCAATTCAACGCCTTCGCCGCCCTTCTCGGCGCGTGCGCGCTCGGCATCGTCGCCGTCTATCCCCTGATGAAGCGCATCACGCACTGGCCGCAACTCGTGCTCGGCCTCGCGTTCAATTGGGGCGCGTTGCTCGGCTGGGCCGCGGTTTCGGGCAGCCTCGCGGCGGCGCCCCTGGCGCTCTATGCGGGCGGTATTCTGTGGACGCTCGGCTACGACACGATTTACGCCCACCAGGACAAGGAGGACGACGCGATCATCGGCGTCAAATCGACCGCGCTGCTGTTCGGCGGCAGGACCAAGATTTGGCTTTGGGCGTTCTATGGCGGGACGGTGGCGATGTTCGCGGTCGCGGGCGCGCTCGCCGATCTGCGCTGGCCTTACTATGGCGTTCTCGCCCTCGGCGCGGCGCAACTCGCCTGGCAGGTGCGCGGCGTCAAGCTCGACGACGGCGCGGATTGTTTGTCCAAGTTCAAGTCGAACCGCGTCTTCGGCTGGATGGTGCTTGCGGCCATTGCCTTCGGCCACCCGCCGCCGATGTGAACGACCCGTCGCCGCCCACCCCGCCCCCCTCCGCCCGCGATCCAGCGGACTTCATCCGCAGCCAAACCGTGCTCGCGCGCGCGCCGCTCGTCCCCGAAATCCGACTTTATCTCGCGACCAAGATCACCCCCATCTGGCGGGCGACCGAGGATTACCTGGCGCGCGCGGGCATCGACCCGCCCTATTGGGCCTTCGCCTGGGCGGGCGGGCAGGCCCTCGCCCGCCATATCCTCGATTCCCCCGAACTCGTGCGCGGCAAGGCGGTGCTCGATTTCGGCGCGGGCTCGGGTCTGGTGGCGCTTGCGGCCGCACGCGCCGGCGCCATCGTCACCGCCGCCGACACCGATAGGCTCGCGCGGGCGGCGATAACGCTGAATGCGGCCGAGAACGTCCTCGATATCGCTCTTGCCGGCGATGTGATCGGCACGGACGCGGGCTGGGACGCGGTCCTGGTCGGCGACATGTTTTACGAACGCGCCCTCGCCGCGCGCGCCCTGCCCTGGCTGCGGGTGCTTGCGCGGCGTGGTGCTCTGGTGCTCGCGGGCGATCCGGGGCGCGCCTACAAGCCCGAGGACGGGATTGTCGAGTGCGCGCGCCACGACGTCCCCACGACGCGCGAACTCGAGGACCGCGAGCTGCGCGAAACCGTGGTGTGGCGCCTCACGCCCTAACCCCGCCGGTTAGGCGCCTTCGATACTCAGGCCCCTTCGATGCGATACCGCGCCAGCGCGTCGTCCACGGTCGCCATGGCCTTGGCGCGCCAAGCGGTCTTGGCTTCCTCGAAACTGCGGAACGGGCCCAGGCGAATCTCCGGCGTGCCGTCGGCGGTGTCGCGGAAGGATGTATCCTTGTAGCTCGCACCCACGACCCAGAACGCGGTGCCGCCGATTTTCTCGACGTGGAAGCGCGCACAGGCATTGTCCACCGTCGCCATCGCCTTCGTCCGCCAGAAGGCCATCGCTTCCCCATAGGTCGCGAACGGCCCGTGGCGCTCCTTCGGCTTGTTGCCGACCATGCGCTGGAACGAGGTGTCCTCGTACTCGCCGCCGATGACCCAGTAGGTCGTCATGTCCTCGAACGCCCCGCCGTCCCAAGCCGGAACCACGGGCGATTCCGCGCCGGACCGGACCGATTCCAATTCTAGCGCCATGGCACCGCCCTCCGTCTAGATGAGAGACAGCACGGTCGCGTAGCCGTACGCGAGCGTGCCGACGAGGAACAGAATCCCAGCGCCGCCGATACTGGCATACAGCGCGATCGTGAACGCCTCGTCCGAGATAGCGGGCGGGCGGAGCGCGACGGCTCGGGCCCGCGGCGCGCGCCGGACGGCGAGCGTGGGCGCGCGCAAGGAATCATCGTGTGTGTGCAAAATGGACATGGCTTCCTGCCTTTCCTTCGGCCGCGACCGACGCCCTACATGGGAGCCGCAATCGACCGGACAGCGGGCAAGCTACGCGCCAGCCGTTAACATCGCACCAACAATCGTGGTTAAGCGCGATTCACCACGACGATCTCGCGCGAAGATGCGTCAGGACCGGCCGGCAAAACAGCGCCGCGCGCGCGGCCATGGGCGCGCCCTGCTTGACCGCGCCCGCGCTTTCGGGCGTCTTACGGCCATGCCCTATCGTTCCTTGCGCGATTTCATCGACATCCTTGAAAAACGGGGAGCGCTCGCGCGCGTGACGGCGCCGGTTTCGCCCATGCTTGAGATGACCGAGATCGGCACGCGTCTCATTGCCGAGGGCGGGCCGGCGGCCTTGCTCGAAAACGTCGTGCGCCCGGACGGCGCGCGCTACGCCATGCCCGCGCTCATCAATCTGTTCGGCACTGTCGAGCGCGTGGCCTGGGGGATGGACCGCGAACCGGGCGAGCTGCGCGCGGTCGGCGAAACTCTGGCCTTCCTTCGCCAGCCCGAGCCGCCCGGCGGCTGGCGCGAGGCCTTGGAGATGTTGCCGCTTTTGCGCACCGTCATGGCGATGAAGCCTAAATCCGTCGGCCGCGCGCCCTGCCAAGACGTGGTGTTGCAGGGCGCGGAGATCGATCTTGGCGCCCTGCCCATCCAAACCTGCTGGCCGGGCGAGCCCGCGCCGCTCATCACCTGGCCGCTCGTCGTCACCCAGGGCCCGGGCAAGCGCAAGGAAGACGACTACAATCTCGGCATTTACCGGATGCAGGTCACGGGGCGGAACACGACGCTCATGCGCTGGCTGCGCCATCGCGGCGGCGCGCAGCACCACGCCCGCTGGAAGGCCGAGAAAACCGAACCCCTGCCCGCCGCCGTCGTCATCGGCGCCGATCCCGGCACCATCCTCGCCGCCGTGACCCCCGTGCCCGACACGGTGTCGGAGTACCAGTTCGCCGGCCTGCTGCGTGGCGCCAAGGTCGAGCTCGTCGATTGCAAGACCGTGCCGCTCAAGGTTCCGGCCGAGGCGGAAATCGTGCTCGAAGGCCATGTCTCGCTCGACGATTACCGCGACGAGGGGCCCTATGGCGACCACACCGGCTATTACAACGCGGTCGAAAAATTCCCGACCTTCACGATTTCGGCGATCACCATGCGCCGCGATCCCATCTATCTCACGACCTATACCGGACGCCCCCCCGACGAGCCCTCGGTGCTCGGCATGGCGCTCAACGAAGTGTTCATCCCCCTCCTGCGCCAGCAATTCCCCGAGATCGTGGATTTCTGGCTGCCGCCGGAGGGCTGTTCATACCGCATCGCCGTGGTGTCGATACGCAAGGCCTATCCCGGCCACGCCAAGCGCGCGATGATGGCGGTGTGGTCGTATCTGCGCCAATTCATGTACACCAAATGGGTGATCGTGGTGGACGACGATATCGACGCGCGCGATTGGAAGGACGTGATGTGGGCGATCTCGACGCGCATGGATCCCGCGCGCGACATCACGCTGGTCGAGAATACGCCCATCGATTATCTCGATTTCGCCAGTCCGGTCTCGGGCCTGGGCTCGAAGATCGGCCTCGACGCCACGAACAAATGGCCGGGCGAAACCAGTCGCGAATGGGGCAGCGAGATCCGCATGGCGGACGACATCGTGAAGGCCGTGACGGAGAAATGGCCGAGTCTCGGCCTGCCGGGCGCGGGCAAAAGCATCTGGGCCGGCACGAGCACATCGGCCGGCAAGATCGGATGGAAGTGAGTTTCGCCGAGCGCCAAGCCCACGGCTCCTTGCGGCTGGGTTCGGCGTGACCGGCCGCCTTCGCGTCTTCGCAGAATCGATCCGAAAAATCCCACCGAGGCCCGCATGACCGACGCTGCCATGACCGATAGTGCCCTTGATATTGCAGCCGATCTTGTCGCGCGCGCGCGCCGCGCGGGCGGCGATTCGGCCGATGCGCTGTACGTCGAGGGTACCTCGCTATCGCACGCGCGGCGCCTCGGGCACACGGAAAAACTCGAACGCGCCGAGGGCCGGGATATCGGCTTGCGCGTCTTCGTTGGCCGGCGCCAGGCCATGGTGTCGTCCTCGGATACTTCGCCCGCGGCCCTGGCCGAATTGGTCGAACGCGCCATCGCCATGGCGCGGCTGGTGCCGGAGGATTCCTTCGCCGGCCTCGCCGCGCCGAACGAAATCGCCCGAACCTTCCCCGAACTCGATATCGACGACGCGGCCGAGCCCGGGCTCGACGTCCTGGTCGAACGCGCCCGCACCTGCGAGGACGCCGCGCGCGCGATTTCGGGCATCACCAATTCCGAAGGCGCCGAGGCGGGGTGGAGCCGCAGCCGCGTAGCACTCGCCGCCTCGAACGGCTTTGCCGGCTCTTACGCGACGGCGCGCCATGCGCTTGGCGTCTCGGTCATCGCCGGAGCCGGCCTCGAAATGCAGCGCGATTGGGAATACACCAGCGCCATTCACGGCCGGGATTTGGAGAATGCGGCCGAAATCGGCGCGCGCGCGGGACAGCGCGCGGTCGCGCGCCTGGGCGCGCGTAAGGCCAAAAGCGCTCGGGTGCCCGTGGTTTACGATCCGCGCGTCGCCAATTCGCTCGTCCGCCATCTCGCGGGCGCCGTGAACGGCGCCGCCATCGCACGCGGCACGTCCTTCCTCAAGGACAAGCTGGGCGCGCAGGTGATGGCGCCGGGTCTGACCATCATCGACGACCCCCATCGCCCGCGCGGCCTGGCCTCGCGGCCTTTCGACGGCGAGGGAATCCTTGCGACCCGGCGCCGCGTGGTGGACGCAGGGCTTCTCACCACCTGGTTTCTCGATTGCCGCTCGGCGCGCCAATTGGGCATGAAGACCACGGGTCACGCTTCGCGCGGGACCTCTTCCGCGCCGTCACCCTCGGCGAGCAATCTCTATCTCGATGCAGGAGCCGAAAGCCCCGCCGCGCTCATGGCCGATATCGCAAGCGGGCTTTACGTCACCGAGCTCATCGGCATGGGGGTCAACCTCCTGACCGGCGATTACAGCCGCGGCGCAGCCGGTTTCTGGATCGAGCGCGGCGAGCGTGCCTATCCCGTGAACGAAATCACCATCGCGGGCAATTTGAAGGACATGTTCCTCGCCATGCGCGCGGCCGACGATCTCGTCTTTCGCCACGGCACCGACGCGCCGACATTGCGCGTGGACGGCATGACCGTCGCCGGCGCCTAGGCGATCACCAGCAAGCTCCGGGGCGACAGGGCGACCGCGAGCGGCAGGACGCCGATCACGTCGCCATCGCCCTGCGCCGCCTCGCCCTCGACGCCTTCGATGCGCACCCTGGCGGCCGCGACGATGCGCACATCGGGCAAGCGATGGATGCGGTCGAACAGCAAGGCGGCGGAGTAGCGCAGCACGTGCCAGCGGCCGGTGCGGGCGAACAGACAGACGTGAAGGTTCGGATCCTCGAGCCGCGCCGCCCGCGCGATGCGAAAGCGCCCGCCGTAGAACCGCCCCTTCGCGACCACGACCGCGGCCGCGACCGAGCGCCGGCCATCGATTTCGACCGCGTACTCGACGGCACGGTAGCGCGCGAGCTCGACGATGCTCTGCCAGACATAGGCGAGCTTGCCGAGCGCGCGCTTGACGCGCGGGTTCACGTTCTCGACCACGCGGGCATCGAAGCCAACCCCGACCATGAGCGAAAACCGCCGCCCATTGGCTTCGCCCACATGGACCGCGCGCGCTGGCGCCAAGGCGATGAGGCGCGCCAGCGCGCCCGCGCGCCCCGGCAGGCCAAGCTCGGCCGCGAGAACATTCGCGGTGCCGAGCGGGATCACGGCGAGCGGCAAGAGCGATTGCGCGAGGCCGTTGACAACCTCGTTGATCGTCCCGTCGCCGCCCGCCACCACCACGGCGTCGTACCGCAAGGCCGTGGCCGCGCGCGCGAACCGTTCGGCATCCCCGCGCGCAGCCGTCGGCACCACCGCGACATTGCAACCTAGAGCGCGCAAGCCATCCAAGGTCCGCCCATAGATCGCGTGCCGCGCGCCGCCCGCCATCGGATTGACGATCACGAGCAGCCGGCGCGGCGGTTCCCACTCGCCTTGGCTCGCCTGGGACGCTTGGGAATTCATGGCGAAAAGTTTATCGGGAACATGGGGGAGGGGTTCACGGCGCGCGCGGACAGGGTGACCGAAACGCTATGTCAATAATGTGACGTTTCTACGCGCGAAGATTCACGAAACCGCGCCTATTAAATTCAAAGTCTTCGGGCATCGTCTTGATCCGCGGAGTAACGCGGCGGTTCGAACACCTTGAACCGGCGGACACGCCGCGGACGATGATCGGAGCACGATGACCGAACACCGGACGCACCGAGCGGTCTGGATCTCGGACACCCATCTTGGCACGCGCGGCTGCAAGGCCGGGTTGCTGCTGGATTTCCTTCAGCACGTCGATCCGCAATATCTGTTTCTCGTCGGCGACATCGTCGATGGCTGGCGTCTCACGCGCTCGTGGTACTGGGCGCCCTCGCACTCGGCCGTCGTCCAGCGCGTCCTCACCATGGCGCGCAACGGCACGGAGGTCGTCTATATCCCCGGAAATCACGACGAAACCATGCGCGACTACACGGGCATCCAACTCGCGGGCGTGAGCGTGGTTGCCGAATACCTGCACGAGACGGCGGACGGGCGCCATTTTCTCGTCATCCACGGCGACCAGTTCGACGCCGTCGTCAAATACGCCAAATGGCTCGCCCTACTCGGCGACTGGGCCTACCAGGGCGCCATTTGGGCGAACAACTGGGTCAACCACGCCCGCGCGCGCCTTGGTTATCCCTACTGGTCTCTCTCGGGCTATCTCAAGCACAAGGTCAAGAACGCGGTCGAATACATTTCGCGCTTCGAGGAGGCGGTCGCCGCCGAGGCCAAGCGCCGAGGCGCGCACGGCGTCATCTGCGGCCATATCCACCACGCCGAGAT
>JBJXGH010000113.1:0-63371 GCA_046153685.1 Alphaproteobacteria bacterium | reverse complement strand
ATTGCGAGGGCTCGCCGTCGCGCTCGAGCTCGCCCGCATGGCGGTCGAGCGCCGCCATCGCCGCGGCGCTTTCCTCGAACAATCGCTTCAGTAGGCGGTGCGTCTCCAGATCGCGGTCGAGATCGGGAATGCCGTCGGGACCGGGCTTGGGGAATGGCTTGCCGCCATCGGGATTGAACACGGGGCCATGATCCGGATACGACGTCCGCCGATCGCGCGGCATGAGCCTCGCGTACCGCCCGAGTTCGGTGTGAGGGCGCACGCGGCCAAGCAGGGTGTCGCCGCCATCCGGCCCGCCATCATCCGCATCGGCGCCCGCGATCAGGAAATCCGGGATTCGGATCTCGGTCATGGCGCGGTGCTCCGCCGCGCCCCAGCTAGACTCGTGAGCGCGGGCAGAACTTTGCCCGCACCCTCCGCCGCCATCAGGGCGTCGGAGGCGAAGGCCGCGCGCTGTTGTTCTTCGGCGCGGGCGCGGCGCAGATATTCGACCTCCTCGCGCGGGCGCAGAACCTTGAGCGGCAGGCCATTGGCGTCGGCGAGCACGCGCAGCGCCTCGTCATTGTCGAAATTGTCGAGGATCGCCGGGTCCGCGCCCGCAAGGCGTAGCGCGGGTTCGTAGGTGCGCAGGACCGCCTGGGCCTGCCCGGCCTTCTGCGCGCGCGCAAGCGGCGAGACATATTCGACCCGCAGCCCCGCACCGCTCATGACGGGCGGAGCGGGCGGCAGCGCGCCCTGGCGCGACAGAATGGCGAAGGTGCGCGCGATCATCGGTCCCAGGAACTCCGCCTGGAGGCGGCCCAGAACCGGCCCCATGATGCGCATCATCTCGGCGGAAATCTCGTAAACCTGGGCCGCGGTCATGCGCGGATCGCGCATCATCTGCAGGGTGTCGGCGTAGAACGCGGCGCGCACCGCCTGGCGGCGCTGCTCCATCATCTCGATGCCCACGTCCAGGCGCGCACCCGTTTGCAGCGGCTTGATGAAATCGCCGCGCCCGTCCATGCGGCCGAAATTGAGACCGCCCGGCACGGTACGCACCGGCATCACCACGCCGTCGTCCGCAACGAGCAAGGGCGGATCGACGACCTTCTGCGCCGCCTTGATGACCGTCTTGGACATGACGTGCAGCATCTTGGTGTCGGCGAGCGCGTTCCAGCCGGGACCACGGCCATAGATCTCGCCCGCGTCCTTCGACCAGCGCGCAATCATGTAAGGCAATTCGGCGTAACCGCTCTCGGCGACGAGCGCCCGGTCAACCAAGGAAATCGTGCACGAGGCGAAGGCCATGGCGCGGCCGTCGCGCCGACGCGAATCGTGCGTCCAGCGTGGCAAGGTCGCGTGGATGAACTCGAAACGGTCCTCGGCCCGGCCCGACTCGATGGCCTTCAAGATCTTTTCGCCGGCCTTGGCACCCCATTCGATCTCGGCCTGGCGGGCGGTAAGCGTATATTTTCGAAACACCGTATCGATGCGCCCGGACGCGTCCTCGGCGGCGTAAAGCTCGCCGAGGGCGCGCGCGCTGAAGGACACCCCGCGCCCCGGCGCATCCGCCACGTGCAAACCCGCGGTGCCGAAGGCGCCGAGATCGAGATAGAACTCGTGACAGGCCTGGGCATGGCCCGCGCCGGGCGCGGCGAAGACTGCGTAAAGCGCCGCCTCGACATCTTCCAACCAACGCTTGACCGATTCGTCCTCGGCGAGCGCGCCCTCGGCTATCTTGAGCGCGAACCAGCGCGTCGAGGGGTTGGTCAACATGCCGTGGAGCGAGGCCGCCAGGATATCGGCGGCCTGCATGGCCGTGCCGTCGTAGATGCGCACATCGCGCCGCTCGCCCGAGCCGCGCCGCGACAGGAAATCGCGCCGGCCGAGCAGGCTGTCGGCGATATCCTGCCAGGTTGCCTCGAATCCCGAGCGTTCGGCGGCGAGTTGTTCCCAGCGGCGAATGAGAAGAATGGGATCGTTCATGACCGTCCACCCTCGGGTTCGGGAAGCGGCGCCGCGCCGCGCGTGGTTATGCCAAAGGACATCAGCGCGCCAAGCATTCTTCGATCGTGCTCGACACGTCGCGCAGCCTGAGCCAGCGATCGCCCGAGGGTTGGTTCTTGCGGACGCGGAGCATGAGACCGACCGCCGCCCATTCCGGGCGCAGCGCGTACCTCGACCCGTAATTCGCCGAGGGTCGCACTCACCTCGTCAATGGACCCGGTCACGCGCCGCCGCTCCGGCTCGGCAGGACGGCGGGCCACACCGCCTTGAGAGCCTCCGGCGTGAGCGCGCTCACTATCGCGGGATCAGCCGTCACGTCGCGTAACGCTTGCTTTTCCGCCTCGACGACCACGCCGCGAAGCTGCTCGACATCGAGCTCGGCAAGGCGCGGCTTGCGTGCGGCACGCATGACGTTCTTATGCACCTCGCGGGCACGTTCCATATCGACCTTCGCACCCGTCTCGGCGTCCGGAACCCACGCGTTGCGGAAATACCTATCGGGCGGCAGGTCTTCGAGATTGGTAATTTTGTAGTCGGCGCCGTTCGGCACGTCACCCTTTTGGACAAGGAACGCGATGTATTCCTGATCCGTCATGACGCGGTACGTCGCGGGCACGCGGACCTGACCGACGAAATGCTCCGCCACGTCCACGATTTTTTCCCGCCTGGCTATCGGCGGCGGGCAGACGACGACGACGCCGCCGGCGTCATTCGGATACACGATGCGAAAATCAGCCATCATCAAACTCCAAATGCCACGACGTAAGCCGACTTGGCTTCGATATTCGCGTCTGCCGCGTCCTGGAAATCTGTCACGACGGAACCCACAGCCTGTGCGCCGCTCTCGATCACGCCCATCATTCCGGTACGACCCGTCGCCGCTTCCGCGCAACACACCACCGCGTAGTTGAACGTGGGAAAATTGGTTGTCCAATTCCAACGATACGATCCGACGTTTAGGTCCGAGATCGACGAGATGCCGTAGCTGTCCTGTAGCGTCGGCGTGCTGGCGGTCACGGTCAGCATCCCCCACGCCTTGGCGGTGTTGTTGGCGCGAACATAGGACGCAGTCGGAAGCGATATGCTCCCGTCAAATGTCGCCAAGCCGCCCACCCCGGTCGCAATCCGAAGGCGCACATCGCCCACGGTGTCGCCGTCTCCGGTGAACTGTGCGACGACAAAATCGCCCGTGGTGACGTTGTCGCGGCCGAGACCGTAGCCGTGTCCGTCGTCGTTCCCGGCGAAATACTGGCCGTAAGAGCCGTAGGCGTTCTTTCCGACTTGGACCAGCGCGCCGCCCAATTGTCGTGTGGCCTTCTGCACCAGAAGCTCGCCACTGTCGTTGACGCGCGCTCGGGCCGTGCCATCGACGGCGACGCCTACATAGTCATCGCCGAAGAAAACGCCGTCCGTCGCATCGGTGGCGCGCGCGAGCGAAGGCGCGGCCGCCGTGCCGTCGGGGAGTTTCACGACGCCGGCAAAGGTCGCGCCGGCGAGCGATGCGAAGGCTTTACGGAACCATCCCGGCGCGATGACATGCTGCGGCGCGGTCATTGGCTCATCCGCCCGATGACGGTGCCCGAGGTATAACCGCCGGTCTTGACGCCGAAGCGCCATAGCACGCCCACCTCATGCTCGCTCCATGCGTCCTCGACATTTGCCGTGTAACCTTGCACGTCGAGCCACGTCGAACCGCCGTCATAACTGCGTTGCAGCCAGACGGTCGCACTCCAGGTACCGGACAACGAAAAATTGAAAGGGCCTGATAGTTGGATCGGATCGCAGAAAATGTTCTGCGCCGAAATCGAGGCGGTCGATTTGGATGTGAAGTTGTTCGGCATGGCTATTCTCCGAGCAGGGTCTTGCGTTGGACCGGGGCATCGGACGGATCGCCCGCGCCGCCCGTGAGAATGGTCGAGGCCCGACCCTTGGCGCGCCTGGCGGCTACGAGTTGGCGCCGACGGGCCTCCTCGATCGCCGGATCCTCGCGCGAAGGCAGGGGCGGCAGCGGCGGCGGGGGTGGCGGAGAGGGAGCGAAGAAGCTCATGACAAGATTCCTTTGCAAGAAACGAAGTTTGGGACGAACGGCCTAAAACAGGCGCTCGGCCTCGCCGCGCGCGGCGGGCGGGCGGTAGGGGTCGTATTCGCCGTCGGCGATTCCAGGGCCGGCGCGCGGCCCGGCAGGATCGCGCAAACCCATCGCGGCGCTGCGCGCGGCGTCCGCGGCATGGCTCGACCAGTCGTGGCGCGGCCGGGCGCGAAAGGCGCCAAGCCTGTCGTCCCACTCTCGGCGGTAATTGCGCAGCGCCTCGATGCCGCGCGCGCATTTCTCGGCGTCGAACCACGAGCGCGCAAGCAGGGCACGCACGGCCCCGATGCCGTCATCGACACCGTGCTGAGCCACCAGACGCGTGCGGATGCCGAGCGACGCCAGCATTTCGATGCGCGTCCTGCCGGTGCCGAGCTCGCGCGCGGCCGCATCGTGCGGCACGAAGTGATCGCCGTAAGCGTATGGCTTTTCGCGAATCACCTTGGCGTAATGCTCGAGCCCGACACCGGAAGTTTCGTAATAATCGATCCAACGAAGCTCCCGCCCGACTTGCTGGACGAACCAGATGGCGGTTGAATCGCCGATGCCTAAATCCCAGGCGGTATGCACCGGCGCCGCGGGTTCCCACGGCACCCGGCCGATTCGCCCTTCGCTCTCGGCCGTGGCGAACCACTTGCCGTAATAAGCGCCGACGATCGCCGCCTCGAAAGAGCATTCGAATTCCTGGGCGTACTCGGCCTCGTCCATGTCCCGCGCGGCGGCTTCGAGCTCGGCCGCGGCAAGGATACCCGTCTCGCTCGCGCGGAAGACTTGGGCGTACCAATCTCCCTCGCCCCGCAGGGCGCTGGCGCGCGCGGCGGCGAAGACGTCGTGGAACGCGTTTCGCCCCTTGGGCGTGCCGATGAAGATCGCCCAACCCGCACGGTCGGCAAGGGCGGGTCTCAATACCTCGCGCCAGGCGACCGACGACATTTGCCCGAATTCATCGAGCACGACGCCATCGAGATAGACTCCGCGCAAGGCATCGGGATTGTCCCCGCCTTCGACGAACAGACGCCGCCCGCCCGGGAGATCGATGCGCAGCTCCGCCTCGTTTACCGCGCGGCCCGGAATGGCCGCGGTGTAGCGCTTGAGATAGTCCCAGGCCACGCGCTTGGCTTGCTTACGCAACGGCGCCAGATAGGCATGGCGCGGATGAGGCATGCGGCAGGCGAGCGAACGGTGGATGAGTTCGTTCACCGCCAGCACGGTTTTGCCGAAACGCCGATGGCAGACGAGCACGTTGAAGCGGCGCAAATGACGATGCACATGGGCCTGCAAGGCCCGAGGCACATAGCCCGTGGCAACGCGAACGCGGCTAGTCCCGCTCGATTCCGGTGACGACTTCGATGACGACAAGAGGTTCCTTAGCGCGGGGATCGGAGGTCCGGCCCCAGCCGCGTTCGATCAAGGTTTCGGCCGCCGCGCGCCGGGCGGCATCCGTACCGCCGGTGCGCATCAGCTCGACGAGGACGTCGATCGCCTCGGCCACATGGGCACGCGCGCGCTCGTCGAACGCACAGCCGTCGACGTCTTGCGTTGTCGCGCCGCGTTTACGCGCGCGCGCAGGAAAGCCACCGTGCGGCGGCGGCACCGGCGGCGCGGCGCGCAAACGCACGCCGGGGCTCTCGGCCGCGCGCGAGGCGCGGCGACGCGATTTGGCAACCATCTTGTTCTCTTAGAAATGCCGTCTTGAAACGGCGCGTGGCCCAGCAAAACTGTGACCAAAAATGCGGCCGAAAATGCAAAGGGCCGCAAAAATGCAAAAGCCCGCGTGGATTTCTCCGGCGGGCCTATTACGAGCATTGGAGAAATGTGTAATCGAAATCGGATTGGCCGTCAAGCGCTATTTCGCGCGATGCGCCGAAAATCATTCCGATCGCATAACCAATTCGCAAGACTTGTCCTCGCCGTCCGCTTTTTTGTCGATCTCGATATTGTCCGACTTGGCTGAACTGCGGTGGCGGATGTCAGCGCGGAAAAATATCTTGAAAGGTGAAGTCGTGAATGCGGCATGTCCGCATAGTTCGATATTCTCGCTCTCGGCCATGGCGGAGGAAATCGAGCGCTAGGCTCAGCCTGGAAGCGCGTCAATTTCGCCAGCACGAATCTCCGGAGCGGAGCGGCGAGAGCTGGCCGTCACGCCCCCGCGTCGCCACGGTCGCGCGCTATCGGATGTGGCAAATGCGGTGAACTGACGGAATTGCCGAGCCGCCATGTGAGCAGCAGCCGCGCTGCGGCTTGATCGGTCGGTAATTGGAACGCTTGCTACAAGTTAAGACAGCGATTCTATGTTCGAGGCTCTCGGCCACTCAGCCCAATCTTATTGAGACGCGCCTAGACGAGGCGCCGTCCTTAGCGTCCCGCTGAAGCGACATGCCGCCCCAGCCTTCCCCGCTCCGCAGCACCGGGACTCCCGTCGCGACGCTCCATGCCGTAATGCAAGGCCAGAACGCCGAGGGCGCCAACAAGGATGCCTTTTGCCGTTTCCTGGCGCAGCCAGCCGCCTTCCGCACGGCACCATTCCGCGATCGTTCGACCAAAGCCAAGCACATGCCAAATGGCGCGTTCGCACGGACTGCCAAGTCCGCCCAATGCGTGTTGTGCGGCTCCAACGCGGCGCCTTGCGTCGAGCGACGATTCGGCCGGGTCGGAGGGCGCGCGCTCGTTCGGTCCGGTTCGAAGACGATCAAGGCGCACGGCCCGCAAGGTATCGTATTGCGCGCGGTGAAAATCCGCCGCGAAGCGATCGCCGGCCGCACGCATCTCTTGGGATATGGCACCGCGCCGCGCCATCAGGTCGAGCCAGTCCAGACTACGGTAGGGCGCACCAATCCCGCCCGCCGAATCGACGACCTGACGTGACGGCTTCTCGATAGGACCGTGCCGATACCGCTCCCATGTTGGTCCCATTATTGGGACATCAACGGGGGTGTTAGAATTCTTTTCTCGCCGAAGATTCGCCTCAGGGAGCCTATTTATCTTATTGTTTATCATGCTGTTATCACCCACTATTTGCATGCGATCGACGATCGGGATATTTTCTTCCAAAAGCGATTGGGACATGGTACAGAATTCGACAAGAAAATACAGAAAAAAATACGGATGCAACCCATTTAGCGGGATACATACAATAGCATGACAAATATAGAGAGCATGCCACAGCGCCTTGAACGCCTGATGCGCGATCGGGGCTTCAATCAAAAGTCGCTCGCCGTAAAGGCCGGACTCAACGAGACGGCCGTGCGCGACATCTTGAAGGGGCGTTCCCGAAGACCGCTACACACGACCATCGAGGCCTTGGCGGGTGCGCTCGAGTGCGAAGTCGCGGAAATCCTGGGTGTCGGACGCACGATCCTCCCACTCGACATCGCGGTGGTACGAGAGCTCGATTTGCGCGCGACCGCCGGCAGCAGCGGCAGCGTGATCGAAATCCTGGAGGACCGGGAAGACGATGCTACGCGCGCCTTGTATGGCTTTCCGGCATCGACCTTCCGGGAAATCTACGGCACTTCCGCCGAGGACGCGCGCATCATCGAGGTGATCGGCGATAGCATGGTGCCGGAACTGATATCGGGCCAAAAGGTCCTGGTGAGCATCCGCGACCGCTTACCAACACCACCCGGCGTGTTCGTACTGTGGGACGGCATGGGAGTCGTCATCAAGCGAGTCGAGTACATCGCCGGGTCCGAACCACCGCGGGTGCGCATTTCTTCCGACAATCCCAAATATTCTCCCTATGAGCGCACGGTCGAGGAAGCGCACGTTCTTGGCCGCGTCATTGGCTGTTGGTCGCGCATCTAGGGGCCCTGCCTCGGTTGGCGCGCCATGGGAACGGACGAGCTCGACGCCTTGCACCGCCGCTACGATGGGCCGGTTCCCGCCGAGCAATTGGCGCGGGCGCTAGGAATGCCGGAGCCAGGTTCGCGCGCGTCTTGCCAGGATGCCTGGCGCACAGCGCGATATTGGGCTCGCCAGGTCCGCTCGACGCCAAAGGACACCGAGGACTATCGCCTTTGCCGGTACTGGCTGGCGCAAAGCCTTGCGCGCTGGCGGCGGGAACGCACGGCAGAGCAACGCCTACAGCGAGCGCGCCATGATTTGGAGGAGATTTCGCGACTGGGAACGGCGCTGGCGCCAGCCGTTCCGGCGGGCGCGCCACGGCCAAGCGCGATAGCGGCAAAGCGCCCGAACCGGATGCGCCGCCGCTAAATGGGGCCAACGCGGCAAGCGTGGGTCGGACAAGGTAGGCGGCGTGCCTTGAGAATATGGCGCTCGGACGATCGAGACCGGAGCGCCTTGAATGGTGGGCCGAGCAAGGATTGAACTTGCGACCCCCTGCACGTCAAGCAGGTGCTCTCCCGCTGAGCTATCGGCCCATGGGCACGCCGCCTACAGATGCCGCCTGTAGCATCAGTGACGCCCGGCCCGCAACCCCTTCTAAGCAACCGGCAGGCGGACATCCAGAAGCCTTTGCACCTCGCCCACGAGTTCGCGGAGGTGAAAGGGCTTCGAGAGTATGCGAACGCCGACGGGCGCCTTGAATTCCCGGGCTCGCACGGCGACAGCGGCAAATCCGGTGATGAAGATAACCCGTAAATCGGGTCGTTCCAGGCAGGCGCGCCGGGCCAGCTCGATTCCGTCCAGGCCGGGCATGACAATGTCCGCGATCAGCAGATCCGCGCCCGTGTCGTGCAGTTCCGCATAGGCCTGTAAGCCGTCGGCCGCGATGGCCACGCGATGGCCCGCCTTTTCGAGGCCGCGCTGGAGAAACCGGCGCAAGACCTCGTCATCCTCGGCAAGCACGATACGCGCCATCCAGTCCCCCTTCGGCCCCTTTTGGCTATACCGTGCGCCGATGAACCAGGCATTAACGATGCACGACCGCCGCCTTGATCGGGATTCTCGCCGCTAAGGGCCGGATGGCCGCCCCGCCAGGGCGGCCATGACAGCGCGCCGCAAATCCCATACAACAAATGAACGTCGAACGAGACAGCCATGGATGCCGCCGTCCAGCCAATACCCACCGCTCGGTCGCCCAGCCCGGCGACCTACGACATCCTGGCCCCGGCCGCCCTCTTGGCGCCGGTCGTCTTGGCCTCGCCGCATAGCGGGAGCGATTACCGGCCCGATTTCCTCGCCGCCTCGCGCCTCGACATCACGGCGCTCCGCCGGTCGGAAGATTGCTATATCGACGAACTCTACGCTGCGGCGCCACAACTCGGCCTGCCGCTGATTCGCGCGCGATTTCCGCGCACGTTCATCGATCCGAATCGCGAACCTTACGAATTCGACTCCGAGATGTTCGTCGAAGCGCTGCCGGGTTTCGTGAATTGCGGCTCCCCGCGCGTGACCGCGGGCCTGGGAACCATCCCGCGCGTGGTCACGAACGGTGAGGAGATTTATCCGACCAAGCTTCGCCTGGCAGATGCTCTCGAACGGGTGAATCTTTTTTACCGGCCGTACCACGAGGCACTGTCCAAGCTGATTGCGCATTCCCGGGAGCGCTTCGGCCTGGTCCTGCTGCTGGACTGCCATTCCATGCCGTCGGTCGGCGGCCCCATGGACCGCGACGCCGGAAGCAGGCGGGTCGATTTCGTGCTCGGCGATTGCCACGGCGCGTCGTGCGGTGCCGAGTTCATCGAAGCGGCGGAAACACATTTGGCGGCGCGCGGCTATCACGTCACGCGGAACATTCCATACGCCGGTGGCTTCACGACGCGCCATTACGGCAGGCCCGGCGAGAGCCGCCATGCGCTGCAAATCGAGATCAATCGCGCGTTGTATATGGACGAGGAGAATTTCGAGCGCCGGCCGCAGTTCGCCGCACTGGCCGCCGATCTCCGCGCCTTGATGATGCGCCTCGCCGATGTCGCGCGCAGCGCGGCACGGCGCTGAGCGCCGGCCGGCGTGCGCCCATGGCCCCTTCGGCCGGTTGGTTCAAGTCGGTTCTCGAGGACGATCGCGCGCTGATCGCCTTCGGAGGAAACTGGAGCCTAGCCGCGGTCGCCCGCCTCGAGGCCGAGTTGAGCACGCTCGCCTCTCCACCGGTGCGCGAAGCCGTCATCGACCTATCGGCGGTCGAGACACTCGATGCCTCGGGCGCATGGCTCTTGGCGCGTACCCGCGCGGCCTTCGCCGCCAAGGGCGTGCCGGCCCGGTACGTGGGCGTCAAGGACGCGCACGCCGCGCTCATCGAGCGCATCGACCACCCGATGGAAATCCAGCCGGTCGCACCGCCGAAAGCCCCGCCCTTCATCGCCCTCCTGGACCGCCTTGGTGAAGGCGCCGCGCGGGCCTATTCGGAATCCCTCGACATCGTCGGCTTCCTGGGCCTCATCGTGGCGGCCTTGGCGCGCTCGGCGCGCAAGCCCCAGCGCGTGCGCCTCACCTCGGTCATCGCCCATGTCGAGCGCGCGGGTCTGAACGCCCTGCCGATCGTCGGATTGCTGTCCTTTCTCATCGGCGTGGTGCTTGCCTACCAAGGCGTCGATCAGTTGCGCAATTTCGGCGCCGAGACCTTTACCGTGAATCTGGCGGGAATCTCGATCCTGCGCGAGATCGGCGTGCTGATGACCGCCATTCTGGTCGCCGGTCGCTCGGGCAGCGCATTTACCGCGCAAATCGGCACGATGCGCGTGCGCGAGGAGGTCGACGCAATGCGTACGCTCGGCCTCGACCCCATCGACGTTCTCGTGCTGCCGCGGGTTCTGGCTCTGACTTTCGTGATGCCGTTCCTGGCGTTCTATGCCGCAATCGTCGGACTTTTCGGCGCGGGCATGTCGGCCCTCATCCTGCTCGACATGTCGCCCCTCCAGTTCGTGACCCAACTGAACAGCGCCGTGCACATAAATCATTTCTGGGTCGGCATGATCAAGGCGCCCGTTTTCGGCTTTCTCATCTCTCTTGTCGGATGCCGATACGGCTTGAAGGTCAAGGGCAGTGCCGAGAATGTCGGCCGGCGCACCACCCAAGCCGTCGTCGAATCGATTTTTCTGGTCATCGTCTTCGATGCGATCTTCTCCATATTGTTCTCGCGGATGGGTATCTGAATGGCCCCGCCGGATCCCCATATCGCCATCCGCATCGCGGGCCTGCGCACCGAAATCGGCGGCTCGCTCATTCACGACGGCTTGGATCTCGAGGTTCGCCGGGGCGAGGTCATGGGCGTCGTCGGCGCCTCGGGCTCGGGAAAGTCGGTTCTGTTGCGCGCCATCATCGGCCTCAACCGCCGCGCCGCCGGGCGCATCGACGTCTTGGGCCAGGATACCGCCACGCTCGACGAAGACGGATGGCGGGCCTTGCGCATGCGCATGGGCGTCTTGTTTCAGGACGGCGCGCTGTTCAGCTCGCTGACGGTCGGACAAAACATCCAGGTTCCGATGGACGAGTTCCTAGACCTGCCGCCCGCGCTTAAGGATGCGCTGACCGCGATGAAGCTCGAAATGGTCGGGCTAAGCGCATCGACGGGTCGCAAATTTCCCTCTGAACTTTCGGGCGGCATGCGCAAGCGCGCGGGACTCGCCCGGGCGCTGGCGCTCGATCCGGAGCTCTTGTTCCTCGACGAGCCGACCGCTGGCCTCGATCCCATCGGGGCGGCGGAATTCGACAACCTGATCCGCAGCTTACAGCGCTCGCTCGGCCTTACGGTGTTCATGGTCACCCATGACCTGGACAGCCTCGTTGCCGTCTGCGACCGTATCGCCGTGCTCGTGGACCGCCGAGTCGTCGAGGGTCGCCTTGAATCACATCTCGCAAATCCTCATCCCTGGATTCAGGCATATTTCCGCGGCCCCAGAGGGCGCGCGGCGGTGAAGGCATAGTCGATGGAGCAGCGGGCCAATCATGTTCTCGTCGGCGGCTTTGTGCTCGCGCTCATCGCCGCATTCGTGGCCTTCGTGCTGTGGCTCGGCAAAGCGGAGTTCGATCGCGAATTCGCCCAGTACAAAATCCTCTTTCTAGGTGCCGTCACCGGCCTCAAGGAAGGCAATCCCGTACGCTATCGCGGCGTGCCCGTGGGCTCTGTGACATCGATTCGGATCAATCCCGAAAACGTCGAGGAGGTCGAAGTCGTCGTCCAGGTTTCGCGCGAAACCCCGGTCAAGGAGGACGCCGAGGCCTCGATCGAAATGCAGGGCATCACCGGAGTAGCTTATATCCAACTTCACGGCGGCTCTCAGGCGGCCTCGGTGCTGAAGACAGGGCGCGGCAAGGAAATGGCGACAATTCGCTCGCGCCCATCCCAGCTAGAGCGCGTGATTCAAAGCGCGCCGGAACTGCTCACGCGCTTCATCGTTCTTGTCGATCGCGCCAACCAGCTGTTCGACGAACCCAATCAGCGCGCGTTCGCAGAGACGCTCGAAAACTTTCGCAAGGTTTCAGTCGCCTTCGGCAGCCGCGCGCCAGAGGTCGAACGCCTGCTGACCGACAGCGCCGGGACGATGTCGGAGCTGCGCCGCGCCGCGACTTCGATCAACGCCCTGACGCTGGATTTACGAACAGAGCTCGGCGGAATGGGCGGCGATATGCGCAAGACGACGCAGACCCTTCCTGCCACGCTCGAGGAATTGCGCAAGGCCGCCACCGCCGCCGCAGCGCTCTCAATTCAGGTCGAGGGCCTGGTCGCGGACACCCGGGCGCCGTTGCGTGAATTCGCGAGTTCCGGGCTTTACGACCTAACGCAGCTCTTGCAGGACATGCGTCTGCTCATAGCCGGGTTAAATCGTTTGAGCTCGCGCGTGGAATCCGACCCGGCGCGCTTCCTATTCGGCGATATCAATCAAACGGGAGTGGAGGCGAAATGATGCATTTGCGCCTTGCGGCCGCGGCCTTTGCTGCCCTCGTCCTGTCCGGCTGCGTGGGCGCACTGCCGGGGTCCGGCACGCCGCCCAAGCTCTACGATCTGTCGCCCAAGAGCACCTTCGATCCGAATCTGCCCAAGGTGCCCTGGCAAATCATCGTCCAGGAGCCGGTGGCAGCGGCCAGCATCGACACCAATCGCGTGGCCGTGCGCCAGAGCGCGCTGTCGGTCGAGTATTTCAAAGGCGTCGCTTGGGTCGATCGGGCGCCCCGCTTGGTGCAAACCCTGATCATCGAGTCGTTCGAGAATACCGGAAAAATCTTGTCGGTCGGCCGAGAGGCCGTGGGGCTTCGCGCCGATTACTTGGTCAAGACCGAATTGCGCGAATTCGAAGCCGATTACACCAAGGGCGCAAGGCCCGTCGCGGTCGTGCGCATGAACGTCAAGCTCGTGCGTATGCCCGAGCGCTCGATCGTCGCAAACGAGACCTTTTCGATGGAAGTCGAGGCGGGCGGAACCGCCATCGAACCGATTATGGTGGCGTTCGACGACGCCCTGGGCAAGGTCCTGAAGCGCACGGTCGAGTGGACCTTGCGAGCCGCTGCCGCCCTGCCCCGGCCAAGCAATCCGGCATCGGGCGGCTGATCAGGCCGCGATTGTTCGAGAAGCCGGAAAGCGCAGAGTCACGCGCGCCCCCTGTCCGGGGGCGCTCTCGATCGTCAAGTCTCCGCCATGCAGTTCGATCATAAAGCGCGTAAGCGACAATCCGATTCCGGCGCCTTCGTTCGACTGGGTGCGGCCGCTTTCGAGCTTGGTAAACGGCGCAAGCGCGCGTTCCACGTCCTTGCCCGCGATACCGATGCCGGAATCCGTCACAACGATCTTCAACCCGCCGTCTTCGCTCCTGCCGGAATAGATGCTCACCCTGCCACCCGCCGGCGTAAACTTGATGGCATTTGACAGTAGGTTGAGAACCATCTGACGCACCCGCCGCTCGTCACCGCGCAGGTGCGGCAGCGCGGAATCGGCGCGCAAAGTGACGGAGATGGAAGCCTTCTCGGCTTGGCGCGACAATATGTGCGCGGCGGCCTCGACCGTCGCTGCAATGTCCACCACATTTGGTCCAAGTCCACGGCGCCGATCTCGGCGCGCGACAGGTCGAGTGTGTCGTCGATCAATTCGAGCAGATGTCGCCCGCTCCGCAGAATGTGACTCGAATATTCCTTGTACCGGGCATCACCCAGGGGGCCATAGAGCTCAGCCTCGAGAATTTCAGAAAACCCAACTACGGCATTCAACGGCGTGCGCGTTTCGTGGCTGAGAATGGCTATAAACTCGCTTTTACTCCGGCTCGCGTGCTCGATCCTTTCATTGGCCATTTGCAAGGCACGCTCATTGCTTTCCAGCGCGGCGTTTTTTTCGGCAAGAATGTCCGCGACCTTGGCGATTTGCCTCTGCATCCGGTCGCTGCGGCGCAGCAGGAACCATTGGGTGATCGCCAGCGCGAAGAATATCGCGAGCACACCCGGCAAGACGGCGGTCAATATGCGATGGCCGGGCCGATCGGGCGGCCAAGCGAGCGTGCCGATCGGCGTCCCGTCAGGCGAAATCAAGGCTATATGCGCATCCGGGACAGGCGATCCGGGTAGTGCTATTTTCAAGCCAGAGAGGCCGTAATCGGTTTCTATCGCCGATAAAAATGCCGAGTCCATCACGCGGCTGTATATCAAAACCGAACGCGGCCCGGATTCGGGCTTCCGGCGGCTCAATTTCTCCGGCACGAAGACTGCCACAGCGACAATATGGATCGCGTCGCCGAGCGCGATATATCCCACCGCCGGGACAGGTATCTCGGGCGGCGCCTCGCGCGCGCGCGCGATCAGCTTCTCGATTCCGCCGACGAACAGTTCGGCCGGATTGCCGCGCACGGCCTTACCGTCGATATATCCGTGAAGCGTGCGATCGGAGCCGTCGACCACGAAAGCGGATGCCATGTCCAGCGACCGGAATGCGGCGGAGCCGATATTATTGTCGGCGAATTTTGGATCCCTTCTGGCCACGAGGTGGTCGAAGGCTTGGTCCCACCACGCGTAATCCTTGACGAAGCGGCCGATATTGCGCTGGCGATCGGCGAGATTGGCCCCGATTGCATGAACCTCGCCTGCGATCTCCATGCGGTCCATCTCGCGTGCGGAGAAATACAGCACCGCGAGAACCGCGACGGCGCTTGTCAATACCACCAACGCCGAAGGCAACACGACATACCGGGTGATGTGTATGCGCGATGGCCCCCACGCGGGCGATGGCTCGGTCATGCGAATCGCGCCAATTGTTTTTCCAAGGACTAGGCAGTCGATGCCAAAAGATTAGCGCTTCTTGCGTAATCGGATACCGATAAAATTGTCGACCGCCAAATCCGGAAGAAACACTTACCATTCTTCCCTTGACTGCCGGCGACCTGGGATTGTTCGTCCGTAATGGCTTTGCCCCCACCCTGCGGCGGGTATAGTCACCGAGGGAGGCAAACATGCACACCATGCGGCCCGAGATTCGCGGTTCGTTCGGAGCGGTTTCTTCGACGCATTTCCTGGCCTCGCAAAGCGGCATGGCGATGCTCGAGCGCGGCGGCAATGCCTTTGACGCGGCGATTGCGGCAGGCTTTGTGCTGCAGGTGGTCGAGCCTCATCAGAACGGCCTTGGCGGCGACATGCCGGCCGTCGCCTACGATGCCAAGGCGGATCGTCTGTTCGCGCTTTGCGCCCAAGGGCCTGCACCGGCGCGCGCCACCATCGGCGCCTACAAGGCCTTGGGCGTGGACATGATTCCGGGAACGGGTTTGCTTGCGGCGGTCGTGCCGGGCGCGTTCGACGGCTGGATGGTCATGCTGCGCGATCATGGCTCGATGCGACTGCGCGAGGTGATGGAGCCGGCGATTCACTATGCCCGCACCGGCTATACAGTCACGCCGGCCCTGGCGGGCTATATCGGCGAAGTCGCGGAACTGTTGAAGGCGAACTGGCCAAGCTCCTCCGCCGTCTATCTAAGCGCTGGTAAGGTGCCCGAAATCGGCTCGATGCAATGCAACACCGCCCTTGCCAATACCTACGAGCGCTTGGTGCGCGAAGGCGAGAATGCCGGCGCCGACCGGATCGCGCAGATCGAAGCGGCGCGCGACGCCTATTATCGCGGCTTTGTCGCCGAGCGCATCGGCCGCTTCTGCGCTACGACCGACGTTCCCGACAGCACCGGGCGCAGCCATCGCGGATTCCTAAGCCAGGACGACATGGCATCCTACGGCGCGAGCTACGAGGCGCCGGCCGTGTACGATTATCGCGGCTACACGGTCGCCAAGACCGGGCCATGGGGCCAGGGCCCGGCCATGCTGCAAGCGCTCGCCCTCATCAAGGGCTTCGATCTCGACGCCATGGAGCCAGCAGGCGCGCCGTTCATTCACACGGTTACCGAGTGCTTGAAGCTCGCCCTCGCCGATCGCGAAGCCTATTACGGCGATCCGGTGGCTAGCCACGTGCCGCTTACGGAACTCCTGTCCGATTCCTATAACGACGCGCGACGAAAGCTCGTAACGGGCGAAGCCTCGCGTGCCTTGCGTCCGGGAAATATCGCCGGACGCGCGCCGCGCCTGGCGCTTCATGTGACTGGCGGTGGGGCCGCGCGCGTTGCGCGCAAGGGCGAGGGCGAGCCAAATGCCCTTCGCCTCGGAGCCTCCGACACGGTCAATGTGAACGCCGTCGACCGGTTCGGCAATCTGGTGTCGTGCATGCCGAGCGGCGGTTGGTTGCAAAGCTCGCCCGTCATTCCCGAGCTCGGCTTCTGCCTCGGCACGCGCGCGCAGATGTTTTGGCTCGAAGAGGGCCTGCCCGCGAGCCTTGTGCCAGGCACCCGTCCGCGCACCACGCTTACCCCCGGCCTCGCGCTCAGAAACGGCACGCCCTACATGGCCTTCGGCTCGCCTGGCGGCGATCACCAGGACCAATGGGCCTTGCAACTGTTCCTGCGCCACGTCCATTACAGCCACAATCTCCAGGAAGCCATCGAGCAACCCGCCTTCATGACCGATCACGCGCCGAGCTCGTTCTACCCGCGCCAGGCCAAACCCGCGCATCTCGCCGTCGAGGACCGGATCTCTCCGGAGGCGCGGAACGATTTGGCGCGCTACGGCCACGAGCTCGATCTCCGCGGGCCGTGGACGATCGGCCGCTTGTGCGCGGTCGCGCGCGAGGGCGCCATAGTCAAGGCGGCGGCGAGCCCACGCACCGAGCAGGGCTACGCGGTCGGCCGATAGGTCAATCCCGACGCGAAATTCCGATGTCCCTCCCCGAACTGGTTGACGACGCGGCCTCCCGACGGCGCGTCTGGCGCCTTGCCTGGCCTGTCATCCTATCCAGCATGTCGATCACGGCGCTCGGCGCCGTCGATACCGCGGTCATGGGCCATCTGCCCGATCCCACCTATATCGGCGGCGTCGCAATCGGCGCCACGGTCGTCAATTTCGTCTATTGGACGATGTCGTTCCTGCGCATGGGCACGACCGGGATCACGGCGCAAGCGCACGGCGCGAATGATCTCGGCGAGGTGCAGGCGGCCGTCAGGCGAGCGCTGTTGATTGCCGGCGCGATCGGACTTTGCCTCGTGCCGTTGGCGCCGCTCGTGTTCTCGCTTGCCTTCGCCGAATTAGGCCCAAGCGCGGCCGTGCGCGCCCATGCCGAAAGCTACACCGCCATCCGCGCCTGGGGCTTTCCCGCCTCGCTCGGCAATATGGTCGTGCTCGGCTGGCTCATCGGCCTCCAGCGCACTCGGCTCGCGCTCGTCGTACAAGTCGCCTTCAACGCGCTGAACGTCGTGCTCGCCCTGCTGTTCGTATACGGCTTCCAGTGGGGCGTTCCGGGCGTGGCGACGGCGACGCTGATCGCCGAATGGTTTGGCTTGGCCTTGGGGCTATCGGCCATCCGTCATGTTGGTCGTCAGGTAGGCGGACGCGCGGCGCGCTTCTTCGATCGGACAAGGTTATTCGCGGTCGCGCGCATCAATTTCGACGTTTTCTTGCGTTCGATCATCCTCACAGGGGCGCAGGCGCATTTCGCCCTGAAAGGCGCCGCGTTCGGCGATACGGTGCTGGCGGCAAATGCCGTGCTCATCGCCATCCACAGCGTTCTGGGACAGGGCCTCGACGGCTTCGCCTTCGCCGCCGAGGCGCTCGTGGGCAATGCCATCGGCCGGCGCGATCGGGCGGCGCTCGACCGGGCGGTGCGCGCCGCCTTTGTGTGGGCGATTGCGGTGGCGTGCGCGTTCTCGTTTGCCTATGCGGGGCTTGGCTATCTCGGGGTGTCGGCGATCACAAGCCTGGACTCGGTGCGCCAAGTCGCGCTCGATTTCCTGCCGTGGTCGGCCGCGGTGCCGTTCGTGCTGGTATGGGGCTATATGCTCGACGGCATTTTCAACGGCGCGACCCGCACGGCGGATATGCGCAATGCCATGATCTTGTCGGCCGCCGTCTATGCCGGCGCGATTTGGATCTTCGTGCCGCTCTTGGGCAATCACGGCCTGTGGGCGGCGTTCTTCGCCCTTCAAGCCGCGCGCGCGCTCTCGCTCGGCGCCATGTATCCGCGCGTCGCGCGGATGGCTGGGCCCCGCGCCTAAGCCCGCGCGCCGAGTGAGAGTTGCGCTTGGCTTGAAAACCGTGGTTCCAAGCGAATCGACCCCGCCCTATGGCAGGCTGAAGCCGTGGGCATAAGGGTCGCGGTCGTCGATGAAGATCGTGTTATAGCCCGTGACGCGCGCCCAGCCCTCGATCGAGGGGATGATCGCCGGATGATTGCCGACACGTGCCGCGCCTTCGATGCGGCCGGTGAACAGCGAGCCGATGAAACTCTCGTGAACGAAGGCCTGGCCGGGCGCAAGCTCGCCGCGCGCGGCAAGCTGGGCCATGCGCGCTGACGTCCCGGTGCCGCAGGGCGAACGATCGATCGCCCGCACGGCCGTGAACACCGCGTTGCGCCCATGCGCGCCTGCGGCCATCGGCTTTCCGGTCCACATGATGTGCTCGATGCCGCGGATCGTCGCGTTCTCGGGATGGACGGCGTCAATCGCCGCGTTGACGGCATCCCGAAATGGCGGGCTCAGGCGCACGATATCGAGCGAGGTCATGTGCTCGAGACCGCAAAAATTCTTCTGCGGTTCGACGATGGCGTAGAAATTTCCGCCATAGGCGATATCGACGACGAGTCTGCCGAGTTCCGGGCAATCGACTTCGACGCCCGTCGCGTGAACATAGGACGGCACATTGGTGATGCGCACGCTGTCCACATGGCCATTGGTCTGGAAGTAAACCGCCTCGACCACTCCCGCGGGCGTATCGAGGCGCAGCCGCCCCGGAATCGCCGGCGTCACAAGTCCGCGCTCGATCGCAACCGTCACCGTTCCGATGGTGCCGTGACCGCACATCGGCAGCGCGCCGCTGGTCTCGATGAATACGATGCCCAAATCGCAATCCGCGCGCGTCGGCGGATAGAGGATGCTGCCCGACATCATGTCGTGCCCGCGTGGCTCGAACATGAGGCCGCGACGAACCCAATCATAGTGATCGACGAAATTCTGGCGCCGCTCGCTGGCCGTTGCCCCCTTGAGCGCCGGCGCCCCGCCCGCAACCACCCGGACCGGGCAGCCGCAGGTATGCGAATCGATGCAAAAAAACGTGTGAGAGGCCATGGTATCGCTCGCTTTGGTGGCTGTTATGCTTGTTGCATAGGGGCATTCGAGTTGCAATACATCGGCCGTCCCATCGCGGGACGGCCTGGGCAAGGTTGAGGGCGTGATATGACGGACAGCCGGAACGTCACCATAATCGGGGCCGGGGTGGTCGGAATGGCGACGGCCCTGACCCTACAGCGTCAGGGCTGGAAGGCGACGGTCATCGACCGCCTGCCGCCCGGCGAGGGCTGTTCGTTCGGCAATGCGGGTGGCATCGGCGTCGACCATGCCTTCCCCGTGGCCCTGCCGGGGGTCTTGAAGCGCGTGCCGCGCTATCTCCTCGATCCCCTGGGCCCCCTGGCCATCCGCCCCGGCCATTTTGTCAAATTGCTGCCCTGGCTCCTGCGCTTCCTGCCCACGGGCTATGGCCGAAGGCTGGAGCACAGCATCGACACCCTAGGGGCGCTACAGCACGCGTCCTACGAATGCTGGAAGCCCCTGCTGAAAGCCGCCGATCTCGAGGATCAGGTCCGTCCGGGGGGCTGTATCAATCCCTATGAGAGCGAAGCCAATCTCGAGGCCGATCAACCGATCTGGCGCTTGCTCCAGGCGCGCGGCTATCGCAGCGAGCGTTTGAGCACCGCCGAGTTGCGCCAACTCGAGCCCGCGCTTCCCGCGCGTTACACCTGCGCCATGTTCGAGCCCGAGTTCCGCCGCGTGCTCGACCCCTTCCGCATCGTGACGGGTCTTGCCGAAGCCTTTCAGCAAGGCGGGGGTAGCGTTCTGCGCGAAAGCGTCAGCGCATTCGAAATCGATGCCGCGCGCAAGATTCGCGTGCGTACCGATCGCGGACTTCGGCCCGTCGACAATCTGATCATATGCGCTGGCGCGGTATCCGACCGCCTCGCTCGCCTTCTCGGCAATCGGGGAGTGCCGCTTGAAGCGGGCCGCGGCTATCACGTGACCTTGCCCGAACCAGGTTTCGAGTTACGCCATGTCGTGGTGGCGCCCGAGCATCAGGTCGCGATCACGCCCATGTCGATGGGTTTGAGATTCGCGGGCACGCTCGAATTCTCGGGCGCGGATTCAGCGCCCAATTGGGCGCGCGCCGATGCAATTCTCAAGGTGGCCGGGCGCGTCTTTCCGGGCATCAACACCCAAGGCTATACCCAGTGGTCGGGTGATCGACCGATGATGCCGGATTCGGTGCCGGTGATCTCGCGCTCGCCGCACTTCCCCAATGTCTATTACGGCTTCGGCAGCGGCCATTACGGCCTGACGCAGGGCGCGGTCATCGGCCGCCTGATTTCCGAATTGATGACCGGCCAGGCGCCGTTCCTCGACGTCACGCCGTATCGCATCGACCGATTCTAGACAGGCCGAGGCCATGGATGGCAAACGCATCGTCGTCGTGGGCGCGGGCGTCGTCGGCATGGCTGCCGCTTGCTATCTGCGGCGCGAGGGCCACGACGTCACGGTCATAGACCGCCTGCCGCCCGGGCGCGCATGTTCCTTCGGCAATGGCGGCGCGATCAGCGGCAGCGCCCTCATCCCGCTGTCCTACCCGGGCGTGGCCCGGAAGATTCCCGGCTGGCTGTTCGACCCGCTTGGCCCCCTGTCGTTCCGTCTGGCCCATCTGCCGGCGCTCTTGCCCTGGCTCGGCCATTTCCTCGCCGCAGGCAGGCCCGCGCGATTCGCAAAAATTGTCGATGCCAAGGCTGCGCTCGCCATGGCCTGCTATGACGGCTGGGCGCCGCTGATCAAGGATGCCGGCATCGAAAACCTCGTGCGCCACACGGGCGTGATTCACGTCTATCGCGACAAAGCAGCCTTCGCGGCAGAATCCTTGCCTTGGCAATTGCGGCGCGAGCGCGACCTTTCCTTCGACGAGTTGGGTTCGGGCGAGTTGCGCCAGCTCGTGCCGGGCCTGTCGCCTGACTACACCCACGCCGTATTCGAGGGTCATTGGCGTTACGCCCTCGACCCTTATCTGATCGTGACCGGTCTTGCAGATTATTTTCGCGCGCTTGGCGGGCGAATCGTTCACGAAGAGGTCCGCGGTTTCGAGGCGGGTCCCGAGGGCGTGCGCCGCGCGATCACCGATCGCGCCTGGCATGTGTGCGACGCGGTGATCATTGCCGCGGGCGCCTGGTCCAATCGCCTCAGCGAATCCTTGGGCGACCGCGTGCCGCTTGAGGCGCAGCGCGGCTATCACGTAACCATTCCGCAAAGCGGCGTCGAGCTCCGCCACTTGCTCATGGACCCGAACGGCAAGATGGGCGTGACGCCCATGGCGCCGGGCCTTCGGGTCAGCGGAACCTCGGAGTTCGCCGGCCTCGACGCGGCACCGAACTTCGCCCGCGCGCGGGTGCTGATCACCAAGGCACGGAAAATCTTTCCCGCGCTCAAGGCCGAGGGCTTCACCGAATGGGCGGGCGACCGCCCGGCCCTGCCCGACACTTTGCCGGTGATCGACCGGGCAAGCCGACACGCGAACGTATTCTACGCCTTCGGCCATAGCCAACTTGGCCTCACCCTTGCGGGTATCACGGGAAAATTGGTCGCCGAATTGGTCGCCGGCCGGCCGCCTTCGCTCAACTTAGCTCCCTACCGGGTCGGGCGGTTTCGAGACCACGCGGCTTAAAGGCCGAACAAATAGCGCGACAGCACCCGATTGGGGCAAGGGCGCCCATGCCCGCGCCGTCGTCCCACGCACATAGAGCAAAATCATCGCGATCGGGTGCGCGCGCACCCAGCCACGACGAATGGCATGGAAGCCTTGGCAAGCCCGAGCAGGATCGAGGCTGACAACGATGAATGACGCCGAACCCGTCGAGATTAAGATCGCGAACCCAGAACGAATTGGGGCTGATCACGACGAGCAGGGCCACCCAATCTGGCCCACGGCCTCGCGTCCGGGCATGCCCTCGGGGCGCGCGAGAACAACCACGCCCTAGACGATTGCGATCTAGGCGGCCGCGATCTAGGCGGCCGCCAGATGAAGCGGAAAGGCGGGCGCAAAATCCGCCAAGGCGGACATCGCAGCCTCAGAGACCGACGATCGCGATCCCGCCCGCTATAGGCACGACTTGGCCGGTGATAAAGTCCGATTCTGCGGAGGCGAGAAAAGCAACCGCATAGCTCACGTCCTTGGGATCGCCGTAGCGGCGCAGCGGAATTTCCTTCTCCGCGCGCTCGCGAATGCCGTCCCAGCCGCGATTGCGTACGGCAAGCTCGGTTGCTATGGGTCCGGGCGCTATGGCGTTGACGTGGATGTTCCAGGGCGCGAACTCCTTGGCCCAGGACTTGGTCAGGCCGAGTTGAGCGGCCTTGGCGCCGCAATAATGCACGTCGCCGAGCGTGCCCGTCATGGCCGCGGTTGACGAGATATTGATGATCTTTCCGGATTTCCGAGCCTTCATGCCGGGCACGGCCGCCTGGGTGACGAAGAACGTGCCTTTGACGTGTACGTCGAACATCCGCGCAAAATGCGCCTCGTCGATGTCCTCGAAAGGCAGGCGTTCATGAATTCCAGCATTGTTCACCAGGACGTCGATCAAGCCGCCCCAGGCGATCGCCTCGCGCACGCAGCGTCCGGCGTCCTCGACTATCGCAACGTCGCCGACGAGCGCAATGGCCCGGCCGCCCTGGGCGCGAACCAGGTCCGCCGTTTCGACGGCCAATTTGGCGCCGATATCCTGCACGGCCACGCGCGCGCCGCGCGCCGCCAGCAGCAATGCGTGCTCGCGTCCCATACCGGCGCCCGCACCGGTGATGAGAACCGTCTTGCCATCGAGTCTGGCCGAAATCCGGGTATCGCGTGTGGCGCTCATGGAAGCCTCAAATACCGACGATGGTGGTGCCGCCATTGATGGGTATCACTTGGCCGGTGATGAAATCACTTTCTGCGGACGCGAGAAAGCCGACCAGATAGGCGACCTCCTCCGGCTCGCCGTACCGGCGCAGCGGAATCTCCGTCCGCGCGCGCGCGCGCGCGCCTTCGATGCCGCGCGCGCGCATCACCATCTCGGTCATGATCGGACCCGGAGCGACCGCATTGACCATGATTTTCCAAGGCGCCAATTCCTTGGCCCAGGACTTGGTCAGACCCAGAACGGCCGCCTTGGAGCCGGAGTAGTGCGGGCTGAAGGCCTGACCCACCATCGCCGCGCCGGACGCGATATTGATGATCTTGCCGCCGCCGCGCACCTTCATGCTCTTGATCGCTTCCTGAGCGCAAAAAAACAGGCCTTTCACATTGATGGCGAACATGCGGTCGAAGGACGCTTCGTCGATCTCCGCAAAGTCCTTGCGCTCGTGAATGCCGGCATTGTTGACCAGCACGTCGATTCCGCCCCATTTGCCCTCGATTTCCGCCACATTGCGCGCGGATTCCGCGGGCTTGGCGATGTCGCCAACCACCACCATCGCCTCGCCGCCCGCCTGGCGAATCCGCGCCGCCGTGTCCTCGGCCGCCCGTGGATCGATGTCCTGCACGCCGACGCGCGCGCCGCGTTCGGCAAGAAGAACGGCCTCGGCGCGCCCCATGCCCGCGCCCGCGCCGGTGACGAGCGCAACCTTACCCTCGAGCATTTCGGATTTGCGCGCGTTTGTCATCGCCGTCTCCAGTCAGTAACCGACGATGAATTCGCCGCCATTGGGCGAAAGCACCTGACCCGTGATGAAGGCACTCTCGGCCGATGCCAGGAATGCGACCGCGAAGGACAACTCCTCCGGCTCCGCCAAGCGGCCAAGCGGGATGAGCTTATCCGCAAATTCCTTGAGCACTTCCGGCTTGCGGTTGATGCGGGTCATTTCCGTCATAACCATTCCGGGCGCGATCGCATTGACGAGAATGCCCCAGGGATGGAGTTCGAGCGCCATCGCCTTTGCAAGGCCGAGCATCGCCGCCTTCGCGCCGCAGTAATGGCTGTCGATATGATTGCCCGCCACGCCCCAGGCCGAGGAGATATGAATGATTCGCCCTGAACGCCTTGCCTTCATGCCGGGCACGACCGCCTGGGAGGCGAAGAACGCGCCCTTCACGTGTACCCGGTACATACGGTCGAGATCGGCCTCGGTAATGTCCTCGAGGGCGCGCGAATTGTGGATGCCTGCATTGTTGACCAGAACGTCGATGCGCCCGAGCGTGCGCTCCGCCGCCTTGACTTCGCGGTGAATCGCCGCAACGTCCGCGACATCGCAGATGGCGGTTTGGGCCGCGCCGCCCTCGGCGCGAATCTCGCCCGCCGTGCGTTCGGCGGCCTTCGCGTCGATGTCGTGAACGATCACCGCTGCGCCGCGCTTGGCGAGTACGTGCGCATGCGTGCGTCCCATGCCCATGCCCGCGCCGGTTATCATCACGACTTGGCCGTCGAGCCGCGCTTCCTTACGGGTGGTCGCGATTTCCGCCATGGCTCAGAACCCCACGATGGACGCGCCGCCATTGGCGGCGACGACTTGGCCGGTCATGAAATCCGCTTCGGGCGAGACGAGAAACGCCACCGCGTAGGCAAGTTCGCGCGGCTGCGCCCAGCGCCCGAGGGGTACGGTCTTCTCGACCTCGCGGATGGCTTCGGGCGTGCCGCGCTCGCGGAGCGCCATTTCCGTCCATACTCCGCCCGGCGACACCGCGTTCACGTTGATATTCCACGGCGCGAGCTCGCGCGCCCAGGATTTCGTGAACCCGAGAATCGCCGCCTTGGTGGCGCAATAATCGATACCGAAATCGGAACCCACCTGGCCCCAGCGCGAGGCGATATTGACGATCTTGCCGACCCGGCGCGCCTTCATGCCGGGCACGACCGCCTGGGCGCAGAACACGCTGCCCTTGACGTTTACCTCATAGGTGCGCTCGAAGCCCGCCTCGGTCGTGCCTTCGGTGGTGGCGAGTTCGCCCGGGATACCGGCATTGTTGACGAGAATATCGATGGCCCCGAATTCGCGCGCGGCCGCCTCGGCGACGGCGAACACTCGCGCGCGGTCCGCGACATCACCTCCATATGACGCCGCCCTGCCGCCCGCGTCGCGCACAAGACGCGCGGTTTCATCGGCCGCCTCGGCGCGAATATCGAACACCGCCACCGCGGCGCCGCGTTCGGCCAGCAATTGCGCGTGGGCGCGGCCCATGCCGGAGCCCGCGCCGGTCACGAGGGCGACTTTGCCCGCGAGCGCACCCGCCATGCTCCACTCCCGCGTCTAGAGGATCAGATAGCCGCCGTTGACGAACAGATTCTCACCGACGACATAGTTGCTGGCATCGCTCGCCAGATAACAGAAGGCGTCCGCGATATCGCGCGGCTCGGCGGCGCGCCCCAGGGGTACCTTGGCCGCTTCTTCCGGAAGCCAGCCGGCGTTCTTCGCCTTTTCGGTCGCGACCGGGCCCGGGGAGATTGTATTGACGTAGATTTTGTGCGGCGCGCCTTCGAGCGCGAAGCTGCGCGTCAAACTGACGACTGCGGCCTTGGAAGCGGCGTAGTGCGCATTCTTGGGGTGCGCCTTCCAGGCGTCGATGGAGGCGATGTTGACGATCTTGCCACCGCCATGGTCCTTCATGTGCTTGAAGGCCGCCGCGGTCATGTGATAGAGGCCGCGCACGTTGACGCCGAGCATCTCGTTCCACTCGTCATCGGTGATTTCGAGGATGGGCTTGCGCACATAAACGCCCGCCACATTGCCAAGGATGTGGACCGGACCGAGCGCTCGCACCGCCTCGTCGAAGGCGCGGTAGCAATTGGGCCCCGCGCGCAAATCGACCGGTATGCCGACGACCTGACCGCCCTTGTCGCGAAGCGTGTCGCACGCCTTCTGAATCTGGGCCGGCACGATGTCCAGAACCGCCACCTTGGCGCCGCGCTCGATCAGCATTTCACAGATCGCAAGGCCAATGCCCTGCGCTCCGCCCGTGACCACCGCTGTCTTGCCCTTCATCACTTCCCCCGACACCGAAATTCTCACGTGGAACGCTTAACCTAGCACCCCTAGCTCCGCAAGCCATCGCCGTGCGCACCGCGCGTGCTCTGCACCCATATGATTGCGACCAAAATCATGACCCCGCCGATGAGGTGCGCCCAGCTCGGATAGACGCCCATGAACATGGAAACCATGACCGCGAAGACCGGGCACATGTTCGAGTACATCGAAGCGACTTCGACCTTGATGCGCTTGATACCGTAATTCCAAAGCGCGGCCGCGAGCGCGACCGAAGTCGCCGCCAGATAGAACAACAAGACAAAGCTGCGCGCCGACAGTTCGACCTTCGGCACGATCCAGCCGGCCCATACCGCCACGGCATAGGGCGGAATGAGGCACAACGCCCCCGCGCCGACCGTATGCGCCGTGATCGCCAAGGGCGAAAGCCCCGACAGCCAATCCGGCACCTTGAAGGTGTACCAGATGAAGGCCGCGGTGGAGCCAAGCACGAACAGCTCGCCGCCGCGAAGTTCGGCCGGCCCGTCGCGGAATACGACGATCATGCCGCCCGCGACGGCTAGCAGGGCCGCGAGCACCACCACGCGCGAAGGCTTGCGCCCCGCGAAACCCCACACCAAGAAGGCCGCGAGGATGGGCGAGGTTGACGAAACAAGGGACGCGGAAATCGCACCCGAGTAAAGAATGCCGAACGTGATGAGAATGCAGAACAGGGCAAAGCCCACGAATCCGAGCAGCACGATCCGCCGCCAGGGAAGACTGGCCGCGTAAGCCCTGCGCCCATCGATCGCAAGCACGAGGCCGACCAGTATGACGGCGCCGAGCGCCAGGCGCACGACGGTGAGGGTATAGGGATCCCACGTGCCCAAAAGATCGGCGACCACGGGAAAGAACGAGCCCCACAGGAATGCGGCGCCGCACAGCGCCCCATTGGCCGCGAGGCGATCCGGAACCGGCCAGACCCGCGGGGCCGCCGCGCCGCCGGTCATGTTCGGCTGCCTCGACGCGGGCTTCCGACGCCCCAGCCGATGCCGCCGGGAAGCGTCACGATTGAAGTCCGGGCGTTGGACTCGTTGAAAGGGAATCGCAGGCGGATGGCTCAATCCACGCTTTCGTCGATCCGCCGGTCGCCGAGGTCGATCCAGATGGTCTTGGTTTCGGTGTATTGGTCGTGGGCCTTCAGCGAGTTGTCGCGCCCGCCAAAGCCGGAGGTCTTGTAGCCGCCGAAGGGCGTGGTGATGTCGCCCTCGCCGTAGCAATTCACCGTGACCGTTCCCGCCTGCAACGCGCGGGCCACGCGGTGCGCCGTTTTGACGTTTGCGGTGAAAAGCGAAGCCTGCAAGCCGTACGAGGTGTCGTTCGCGACCTCGACTGCCTGCGCGGTCGAATCGACCGTCATCACCGACAAGACCGGGCCGAATATTTCCTCGCGCGCGATGGTCATTGCGGGCGTGACCCCATCGAAGATCGTTGGCGCGATATAGATACCGGCGCCGTCCTCTATGGGTCCGCCGCCGACCACGGCGCGCGCGCCTTCTTTCTTCCCGATTTCGATGTACTTGAGAATCCGGTCGTATTGCTCGCGCGAGATAATGGTGCCGATGGCGTTCGCCGGATCAAGGGGATAGCCCGTGCGCCAGTCGCGCACGCGCGCGACCACGCGCTCCAACAGCTTGTCCTTGATCTTGCGGTGGACGATGAGTCGCGAATTGGACGAGCAATTCTGACCTGCGTTCCATAGCACCGAATAGACGACATGGCGCGCCACCTCGTCCAAGTGCTCGGCGTCCTCAAGCACGACCGATGGATTTTTGCCGCCGCATTCGAGAACGATGCGCTTCAAATTGCTCTGGGCCGAGTATTCGAGAAACTTCCGCCCAATCTCGGTCGAGCCAGTGAAGGACACGCCGTTGATGTCGGGGTGCAAGCCGAGCGCCTTGCCGGTGATCTCGCCGGGACCGGTCACGACCGAGAGCACACCCGCCGGAATGCCGGCCTCGAGGGCGAGCTCCGCCAGGCGCAGCGTGGACATATTGGTCTGTTCCGCCGGCTTCACGATGACGCTGTTACCCGCGGACAAGGCCGGGCCGATCTTCCACGCGACCATCATCAGCGGAAAATTCCACGGCAGCACGCAAGCAACCACGCCCAAGGGTTCGCGCACCACCAGGCCCAAGGCATCGTCGCCCGAGGGCGAGACCTGATCGTAGAGCTTGTCCGTCGCCTCGGCGTGCCATTCCAGGCAGTGGAAGGTCTCGGGCAAATCGACGGTCATGATGTCGCGGATCGACTTGCCGCTTTCGATGCTCTCCAACACGGCGAGCTCGAACCGGTCGCGCCGCATCAGTTTGACAAGCTGGATTAGCCGCCTTTTGCGTTCCGTCGGGTGCATCCGCGACCACGCGCCGCGCTCGAACGCCTCGCGCGCCTTGGCCACGGCCGCATCGACATCCGCCCCGTCGCAGAGCGCGATCTCGGCGAGGACCTTGCCCGTCGCCGGATTGATCGTCTCGAAACGCTTGCCCGAACCCGAAGCCGTGAAGCGGCCATTGATGAAGGCGTTGTTGGGCAGGTTCAGCTTGTTCGCGATCGCTTGAAATTCGTCGCGTGTCAACAATTCGCTCATGCTGGCAATCCTAGGCGCGGAGTTGATGCACCTTGGCCGCCGGGCCCTGATGCTTGCCTTCCTCGAGAATGGCGCGCACGGCCTTCTGACCGGTGGTCAGAACGTCGCGCATGTCGCGCGCGAGTTCCTTCTTCAGCGGGCGCAACGGCAGACGCACCTCGCCGGACGGCAGGCCCTGGATTTCGCAGGCGTATTTCACGCATTGCAGGAACTTGCCGCCACGTTCGAGGACAGAGAACAACGGCATCATCGCCATCGTCATTCGCCGGCCCTTGTCGAAATCCTTCTCGACCGTGCAGGTCTCCCAGATCGCCAACGCCTCCTTGAGCACGCAATTGGCCGCGCCGCACACCCAGCTGGTCGAGCCCCAGACGAAGAATTCGAGCACTTGGTCGTCGGCGCCGCAAACCAGCTGCATCTGGGGAAATTCGCGCGCGATCAGATGAACGCGGTTGATGTCGCCGCTGGTTTCCTTGATCGCGCAAATATTCGAATTCTGCGCGACGCGCGACAGGAACTCCTCGCCCATTTCGACGCCGGTACGGCCCGGATAGTTATAGAGCATCATCGGCAGGCCGGACGCGCGCTCGATCTTGAGGCAGTGAAGCGCCAATTCCTTCTCGGTCGGCAGCGAGTACGGCGGCGCCGCGACCAGCGTGCCGTCGGCGCCGAGTTCGCGCGCGCGCGCGGCGAAGGTGCAGGATTCGTCGGTCGTGAAGGCGTTGACGCCCGCGAGAAATGGAACCCGGCCGCGAATGATGTCCTTCGCCTTGCGAAACTGGTCGATGCGGTCCTGGGGCGAGAGCGCGTAGAACTCGCCGGTCGAGCCGCCGATGACTAGGCCATGGACGCCGCTTTCAATCTGCCACTCGATCATCCGCCCCCAGGATTTCTCGTCGATGGATTGATCTTCATGGAAGGGTGTGATGACCGGGGTATAGACGCCGTCGAAGCGCATGGTCGTCTCCTCGTCTTCAGTTCGCGGGCTTAGGGTCTTCCATAATCAAGCCATGGTCCAGTGTCGAGCCGCGTACGTCACGGCTCTGCGCCAAGACCGGCAAGGAGGCAGAATAGCCCCCCTGGGGTCGCCACTCAAACCCGCGCCCGGTCTAAGCCGCCAGCCCGGCCCTCGCCGCAAGGGGCAGATTTTGCGGGAAGGATGCGGCTTTGCGCGAGGGGTTTACCGCCAAAATGACAGCGGCCGCCCATTGGGCGGCCGCGCCGAACGAGTCTTCGGGCCTCGGCTAACCTAGATAGGCCTTGCGGATCTCTTCGTTCTTGATCAATTCCTTTGCCGGACCCTTGAGGGCGATTTGCCCGCTTTCAAGCACATAGCCGTAATCCGCGATCTGAAGCGCGACATAGGCGTTCTGCTCGACCAAAAGTATGGTCACGCCCTGCTTGCGGATGTCCTGGATGGACTCGAACACCTGGTCCACGAGGATGGGCGCCAAGCCCATGCTCGGCTCGTCCAGCAGAAGAATTTTCGGACTCGACATGATCGCGCGGCCCATGGCCAGCATCTGCTGCTCGCCGCCCGACAACGTGCCGGCAACCTGGCTCAGACGCTCGCGCAGGCGCGGAAACATTTCCAGCACCCGTTCGCGATCCTTGGCGATGGCGGCCTTGTCCTTGCGGGTGAAGGCGCCCATGGAAAGGTTTTCATCCACCGTCAGGCGCGAGAATATCCGCCGCCCCTCCGGCACCTGGATCACGCCTTGCGGCACCAGCTCGTGCGGCATGATGCGCGCAAGATCCTGGTCGAAGACCCGCACCGTGCCCTGGCGCGGCGCGAGAATGCCGCTGATGGCGTTGAGGGTCGTCGTCTTGCCTGCGCCATTGGCGCCGATCAACGTGACGATCTGCCCCTTCTCGACGCTAAACGAGATGCCGTGCAGCGCACGAATATTGCCGTAGTAAACGTGAATATCGTTGATCTCAAGGATCGCCATCGACTTGCCCTCGGAACCTAGCGTGTGAGCGTTCGCCTATGCCGTGGATAACGCGTCAAATGTGCGCGACGCCGGTGCCGAGATAGGCCTCGATCACTTTCTTGTCGCGTTTCACCTGGTCAGGCGTGCCCTCGGAAATCTTTACGCCGTGATCGAGCACCGTCACGATATCGGACATTCCCATGACGACCGGCATGTGGTGCTCGATCAGCAAAATCGTGATGCCCAATTCGTCGCGCAGGCCGCGGATGAAGGTCACCATCTCCAGACTTTCCGACGGGTTCATGCCCGCGGTCGGCTCGTCGAGGAGTAGGAGCTTCGGCTTCATGGCGAGCGCCCGCGCGATTTCGAGCCTGCGCTGATCGCCGTAGGGGAGATTGCGCGCCAAAATATCGCCCTTGCCGCGCAGGCCGACATATTGCAACAGACGCACCGCCTCGTCCTGCCCGGCCTTCTCGTCCGCAAGCGTCCGGCGGGTACGAAGCACCGCGCCCCACCAGCGCGATTTGAGGTGGATGTGCATACCCACCATGATGTTTTCCAGCGCGCTCATGTTCCGGAACAGGCGGATGTTTTGATAGGTCCGCCCGATGCCGCGCGTCGCCACGCGGTCCGGGGTCAGATCGTTGAGCCGTTCGCCCGACAGCCGAATTTCGCCCGAGGTGATCGGGAAGAAATTCATGATGCAATTAAAGACCGTCGTCTTGCCCGCGCCATTGGGGCCGATGATCGAGTGGATCGTGCGTTCCTTAACGTCGAGGTCGAGCGAATCGATCGCCACCAAGCCGCCGAATCGCTTGACGAGGGCATTGGTGTGAAGAAGCGTGTTTTGCGCCATGGTTTGATCCGTCCCTGTCCTGTGCGCGCGCGGCCGATCAGGTCTTCTGGCCTTGGACGCGCTGCTTGATGAGCGCCTCGGCTTCCTCGACCGACTGCAACTCGCGCTTGCGCACCGAGGACGGCCATAAACCGAGCGGCTTCACGCGCATCATCACCACCAGCACGATGCCATAGGCCAGGAAGCGGAATTCGCCGAACTCGCGCAGCAATTCCGGCGTGCCGATCAGCATGAGCGAGCCTACAACCACGCCCGGCAAACTACCGATGCCACCGACGATGATCAGCGCGAGAATATTGATCGAGATCAGAAGCTGGAAGGAGTGCGGATAAATCGAGGCCAACATCGCCGCGAAGATCGCCCCCGCCAGACCCGCGAACACCGCGCCCAGACCGTAGGCCAGCAGCTTCACGTTGATCAAATTGACGCCCAGCGCCTGCCCGACGTCCTCATCCTCGCGGATCGCCATCCAGGCGCGCCCGAGTCGGGAATTTTCCAAGGCCCAGGCAAAATACGCCGCGATAATTGTCGAGACGAGCGTCAGATAAAAAAGTTGGATGGGATCGGAGAACTCGAATCCAAATAGATGAGGTCGCGGAATCGCCAGGATGCCCTGCGAGCCGCCGAGCATGGGCGCCGCCATGTCGGAGACGACGACCACGCGAATGATCTCGCCAAGCCCCAAGGTCGCCACGGCCAGGTAATCGCCCCGAACCTTGAGCACCGGGATGCCGAACAACACGCCCATGACGAGCGAGGCGAACATCGCGATGGGCAGCGCTTCCCACCAGGTGAGCGAGCGGTCGTCGAAGATCTGGATGAGGTAATCGCACGGCGGCGTCACGCAAGCCACGTCCTCGGTCGAGGTCGTGAACAAGGCGATGGTATAGGCGCCCGTGGCGAAGAAGGCCACAAAGCCCATGTCGAGCAGGCCCGCGAGGCCGATCTCGATATTGAGCCCCATGCCCATGAGGGCATAGAGGCCGACGAGCATCAGCACCTGGCCGAAGAACGAGCCCGCGGCCATGGGAAACAGCAAGAACAAGACGGCCGCCAAAAGGTAAAGGGCATAGCGGGTCGATTTCTGTCCCGCGCTCGGCATGGCGCGAAAGCCCGCCATCACGGCGTCGCCCCGGTGGGTGACAAAGGCCATGATCACGAAGGTTATGATGAACACGGCGATGGCGCCTTGCTCGGTCTGGCCTTCCCAGGTGAAGAAGAAATTGCGGAAATCGTCGATCACCTCGAACTGCATGGCGAGCTGGATAAGCTCGGAGAACAGGCCGATGAACCAGACCGCGGCCAGGCCGCCGATCAGCGGGCGGCGAACGACGTTCGGCGCGTGATAGAGCAGCGCGCCGAATAGTCCCAGAACGACGCCGCCGAGAAGGTGATAGAGAATTGCGTTTCCGGGTGTCTCACCGAAGCTCAGGAAGACGAGCAATTTCGGCGACAGCGCCACGAGCATGAAGCGCACGTCAAAATTGTCGAGCACGAAAACGAGAAACGCGAGGCTACAACCGGAAATCAAACCGGCGAGCGCCGAAAATAGATATCGCTTTGCGACGGTCTCGTTCAGCAGGCGGTGACTGGCGAGCGCGCCCACGCCGATGGCGATGCCGAGGAATACGGTATGGGCCAGCGTCGCCAGCCCTTCGATGATGAAGCGCTCCATGAACTGGCCGATCAACCCGACAAGGTTGAAATAGCCCGTGAGGCCGAAGCCTATCAGCCCAACCTCGATCGTCCGCCGCAGGGCGCTCTTGCTGATGACCTTGTGCTGGAAGGAGGAGGCGACTACGTCGAACGCCATTTCGGCAACTCCCTACTGGATTTCCCAACGCACTCGCGCGCGCCTAGGCGCGCGCGCGAGCGAGCCGCTCGCCCAGGATGCCCTGGGGCCGGAAAATAAGAACCATGACGAGCATCGTGAATGCGATCAGGTCGCGCAGCTGATACGGCGCCACGATCCCGAGGCCGTCGAGGAACAACGCGGGTCCGAGGGACTCGACGACCCCCAGGAAAAATCCTCCGAGCATGGCGCCCGGCACATTGCCAATGCCGCCAAGCACCGCGGCGCTGAACGCCTTGATGCCCGGAAAGAAGCCCATGAAGAAGTGGACTTGCTTGAAGACGAAGGCATAGAGCACGCCGCCGATGCCGGCCATGCTGCCGCCGAGAATGAAGGTGAAGATGATCACCTTGTTGACATCGATGCCCATGAGGGCGGCAGCGTCGCGATCCTCGGAAACCGCGCGCATCGCCGTGCCCATCTTCGTCTTGTGGACGATGAGATAAAGCGAATACATCGATGCCATGGCGGCGGCGATAACCAGGAGCTGAATGAAGAGAAAGTTAAAGCCGAATATGGTCACCTGGGATTCGAACAACGAAACGTCCGGATAGGCGCGCACGGTCGAACCATACATGCCGCGGAAGGAGTGCTGAAGCACGAAGGACGCGCCGATCGCGCAGATCAGCGGCGCCAAGGTGCGCACATGCCTGAACGGGCGATAGCAAACCCGCTCGACCAACAGCGCCATCGCCGAACACACGAACATCGCGGTCAGCAGGATGGCGGCCATGCCGATGAAGAGGTTTTCTTCGAGAAAACCCGATCTACCGAGCGGTCCGGCGACGAAATAGGCCGTGTAGGCCCCCGTCATGAAGATGTCGCCGTGGGCGAAATTGATCAGGCGGAGGATGCCATAGACCATCGTGTAGCCGAGCGCCACGAGCGCGTATATGCCGCCCATCGTCATCCCGAATACCACCATATTGACCCATTGCTCGGTCAGATAGCGATCCTTGATGACCGTCCCGACAGTGCCCGCGATCAACAGGAGGATGATGACGGTACGCATAAGCCAGAGCGTGACATCGACATAGGTCAGGTGCTTGATTTTCTCGAGGTCGATCATTCCTCTTCCCCCCGGTGACGGGCCCCCGAAACAGGATGCTCGCCAATCGAAACAAATAAACGACGTTTCGGATTACTGCCTAACAGCGACGGGGGATGAGCCCGCGGAGTTGGTGCGCTGGTTCATCCCCCGGACGCCAATTGCCATTCGGACGATTAGAACTTGTCCGGATAGATGCGCTTCGGATTCTTGCCGATATCGATCGACTTCGGATCCTGATTGGTGAACTCGTACACGGCGAACTTGTAAACGCCGCAATCGCCGTACTGGTCGCACGTAATCGTGCCGGTCATGCCCTGATGGTTCTTCGTGGCAAGAATGGCATCGCGCAGCGCCTTGGTGTTGACGGTGGTGGCGCCGCCTTCCGACTTCGCGACTTTCTTGAATGCCTCGGCGAACATCATGAAGGCATCATAGCCGTTGCCATGGAAGCCCTGGATGGGGTACTCGCCGAACATCTTCTTGTACTTTTCCTTCATCGCCTTGTAGCCCTTGCCTTGGGCTTCGGCTTCAAGAGCGGTCGAGGTGATCTGGAACCCGATCACGTCCTTGCCCGCGGCTTCGAGAAGCTGGGCGCCCAGAGCGGCGTCGGAGCCGATGAAGCGAACCTTCTCGAGACCCGCGATTTCCTTCTTCTGGCGAATCGCGTAGGAGGTCACGCCGACGAAGTTCGGAGCGTAAATCATCTCCGGCTTCGCGGTCGCGATCTTGGTCAGCACGGGACGCAAGTCGGTGTCGGAAGGAGCAACCGCCTCATCCGAAACGATCTCGCCGCCTTGCTTCTTCACGTTTTCCTGGAACACGCGCACGAGCTTTTCGGCATACGCGCTGCCGTCGTGGATGGTCGCGAACTTCTTGAAGCCAAGAACCTTGGTGGCCCAATTGGCCACTTCGCGGCCGGCCCACAGGTCGTTGTAAACCACGCGCGTCAGCCAGGAGTATTCCGCCGCGCGATCCGGCGCGGTGAGAACCGGCGAACTGGCCGCCGTGGCGATGACCGGGACGCCCGCCTTGTAAAGGATCGGGGCCGCCGGACGAGTTGCTGAGGAACATGCGCTACCCAGCGCGACAACTACCTGTTGGTTGGCTGCGATCTTGGTCGCCGCCGTCTGCCCGCCTTCGGCGTTGCAGCCGTCGTCTTCCTCGAGCAGCTTGATCGGATGGCCCAGCAGCTTACCGCCGATGTCGGACACCGCGACCTTCGCGCCACGTAGAACGTCAAGGCCGAGTGACACGTCCGAACCCGACAGAACATGGTACGTGCCGACCACGACGGGTTGCCCCTTCGCGATCTTCACGGTCTTTCCCTCTTGCGCGAGGGCCGTCTGAGACATAAGCGCGCCCAATCCGAGGATCGAGGCGGCCGTCAGCGCTTTCAAGACATTCGAGCTTTTCATCGAATGACTCCTCCTTGTTGCACCACACCACGGCCTTGGTCCGCCTCGCGGCACGACTTCGGGCCCCTGAACGTCTTCCCGAGGCGGACGAGGCCGCCGAGGGAATCCGACTTCGGGAGGGATTTTGGAAAACATTTCGCTCACCCCATGCCATTTCCGGCCATGCCGTTTCCGGTGTGCCCGATAGGAAACCGCAACCGGCAAGCCGGGGAACACGGTTTCGCACCGAGAAAGGGTAACGCGATCTCCTCCCAAACATTCAGCCCGGTTCGAGAACCGGCCTGCCTCCCGCCCCCATTAACGGCGAACCGCTTAGAGGTCTTGTTGCCGAGGAGGCTACGCAGTCAGGTCACTTATTGTCAACGCTGGAGTCGGCGGCTTTCGCGCACCGGTCCCATCGATATTATTAATTGTCAGGTGATTATCAGGTGATCGTTATGTCCGCGGCGCAGTCGCGTGGGGTGGTACGAATCCGGAACCGGCGCCGCCGGATATACGCCCCGGCCATGGGCCCGGTCATCACCCTTGGCGCGGCGCGCGGTGCGATCGAACACGGATGCCTGCGCGATCAGACGATGGTTTGCCGCCAAGGTTTTTCAATGTGCAGGCGGGCGGCGCGCGAACGGCCGGTACGCAACCGGCGCACGGATTTCGCTCGCCTCCTATCCCCGCCTCGGTCAGAATCCGGCGGCGCCACGTTCGTGGCAGTCCGGATGAGGGGGGGGCGTCATGGGCGCGGAGAGGCGGCTCGAGCAATTGGGCATCAAATTGCCCGACTGGCGGGGCGAAAAATATGACGGCCAGAATTACGGCCGCATGAAGCCGTACAATATCGTCGGCAAGATGCTGTTCATCTCGGGACAAATCCCGCAGATCAACGGCACGGTGATTTATCCCGGCCGCCTCGGCGATACCGTGAGCCTCGCCCAGGGTTACGAGGCCGCGCGCATCACCGGCATCAATATCCTGGCCGGCATCAAGCAGGCGCTCGGCGATCTCGACCGGCTGAAGGGTGTCGTGCGGATGCTCCATTTCGTCGTCAGCAGCCCGACCTTTTATGATGTACACAAGGTCTCGAGCGGCGTGTCCGATTTGTTTTACGAGGTTTACGGCGAAAAAATCGGCGTCGGATGCCGGGCCACCATCGGCGTGATGACGCTCGCGCTCAACAATTGCTTCGAAACCTGGTCGGACTTCGAGATCAAATGATGCGCAACTTTCAACACACCGATTTCCACGACGCCGATCGCCGGCCCGCCTTCGGCCGTCGCGGCATGGCGGCGACCTCGCACCCCTTGGCGACCTTCGCCGCCATAGAGGTCTTGCGCGCGGGCGGCAACGCGATTGACGCGGCCGTGGCCGCCGCCGCGCTGCAGGGCGTGGTCGAGCCGCAGATGACCGGAATCGGCGGCGATTGTTTCGTGCTTTACGCGCCCAAGGACGGCGGCGTCATCGCGCTGAACGGCTCGGGCCATGCGCCGCAGAAGGCCACTGCCGAATGGTTCAAGAAACAGGGCATCGCCCAGATCGACGGCCAAAGCCCGCACGCGGTGACCGTGCCCGGCTGCGTCGGCGCCTGGGCACGCCTGGTCGCCGATCACGGCCGCAAATCGCTCGACGAGTTGCTCCAGCCCGCCATCCGCGCGGCTGCCGACGGCTTCGTTGTGACGCCGCGCGTCGCCGCCGACTGGGCCACGGACGGCGAGCGTCTGCGCGCCGATCCCTATGCCGCGGCGGCGCTGCTGCCCAACGGCAAGGCGCCCCTCGCCGGCGCATTGCATCGCCAACCGGCGCTCGCCAAGACGCTCGAGTTGATCGCCAAGGGCGGCGCGGGCGCGTTCTATGCGGGCGCGGTCGCCGAGGACATGGTGAGACATCTGAACGCGCGCGGCGGGCTGCACGCCCTCGAAGATTTCGCCGCCTACGCGCCCGAGTACGTTCAACCGATCAAGACCAATTATCGCGGCTATGATGTGTTCGAATGTCCGCCGAACGGCCAGGGCATCGTCGTCTTGATGATGCTCAACATTCTGTCGGGCTTCGATCTCGCGGGCCTCGACCCGCTTTCCGCCGAACGCTTCCATCTACAGATGGAAGCGAGCCGCATCGCCTATCGCGACCGCAATGCCCTCGTGGCCGATCCGAGGCACGCCGCGGTACCCGTCGAGCACATGCTGTCCGCCGCCTATGCCGATGAGATGCGCGCCCATATCATGCGCGACAAGGCCATGGCGGCGCTGCCGCCCTCGCCCTTTCCCACGCACAAGGACACGGTCTATCTCTGCGTCGTCGATGACGAAGGCAATGCGGTCAGCTTCATCAACTCGATCTTCGACGGCTTTGGCAGCGGCATCTTGGCGCCAAAAACCGGAATACTTCTGCACAGCCGGGGATCGAGCTTCGCCCTCGACCCCAAGCACCCGAACTGCATCGGGGCGCGCAAGCGGCCGATGCACACGATCATTCCCGGCATGGTGCAAAAGAACGGCAGGACCGTGATGCCCTTCGGCGTGATGGGCGGACAATACCAACCCGTCGGTCAGGTTCATTTCCTGACCAATGTGATCGATTACGCCATGGACCCCCAGCGCGCGCTCAACCAACCGCGCGCCTTCTGGTGGGATGGCCAGGCCAATCTCGAGCGCGGCATCCCCGAGGACACCGCGCGCGGACTCGCCAAGCTTGGACACGCGGTCGGCCGGATCGAACGACCCTATGGCGGCGGCCAGGCGATTTGGATCGACCAAGCGACAGGCACGCTCATCGGCGGGTCCGAGCCGCGCAAGGACGGCTTCGCTTTCGGCTATTGAGCGTCTTCAGCCCAGGCCCAACAAGCCCAGAGCCCAGATAAGTCCGGTCCAACAAGCCCTATGACGCCGACGTAACGCGAGATCAAACATGCCCGTCATGACCGTCGCCGATGCCATCATCGAAGCCTTGGCGCAAGCGGGCGTACGACGCATCTTCGGCATCCCGGGCGGCGGCTCGAGCCTCGACATCATCGAGGCGGGCGCCAAGCGCGGCATCGATTTCGTTCTGGCGCGAACCGAAACCTCGGCCGCGCTCATGGCGGCGGCCACCGCCGAAATCACCGGCATCCCGGGCGTGATCATCACCGGGCTCGGTCCGGGCGCCGCCAATGCCACGAACGGCATCGCCTATGCCCAGCTCGACCGCGCGCCGCTTCTGGTCATCACCGACCGCTTCGACGATGCCGAATCCTTTGTCAGCCATCAGGCCGTAGATCATGGCAAGCTGTTCGCCGAAGTGGTCAAGGGCTCGCGCATCCTGCGGGCCGGCGATGGCCCCGCCGACGTGACGGCGCTGCTGCGCCTGGCGCTCGCCCATCCGCAGGGCGCCGTGCACATCGACCTCAGCAGCAAACAAGCAGGTGCCCCGGCCGGCGCGCGCGCGGCCCGGAGGGACGCGGCCGCGGGTATATTTTCCGAGGCCGATTCGGGCGCCGCTCGCGCCCTTCTCGTCGCTGCGCGCAAGCCCGCCATTCTCGCGGGCCTACAGGCCCGACACGCATCCGAACCCTTGCGCGCGCTCGCGGCCGAACTGGCCTGCCCCGTGTTCACCACCTTCAAGGCCAAGGGCGCCATGCCCGACGACGATGCCCTATGCATCGGCCTGACGACGGGCGGCACGGCCGAGGCGCCGTGCCTTGGGGAAGCAGATCTGTTGATTCTTTACGGCTTCGATCCGGTCGAACTCATTCCGCAGCCGTGGAAATACCGGGCGCCGATCATCGAGCTGGGCCTGGTGCGCGGATTGCCGCATTACCGCGCGCCGGATGTCTCGCTCATCGGACCGCTTGCGGCCGGCGCGGCGGCGCTCCGCGGCACGAACCGCGCGGGCGGCTGGAAAATGGCGGAGCTTGCCGCCCACAAGGCTTATTTGCGCGCGCGCATCGCGCGCCATGTGACGCCGGGCGCGCTCGGCGCGGTCGAAATCGTCGAGGCCGCGGCGCGCGCGGCACCCCCGGGCGTGCGCATAACGGTCGATGCCGGCGCGCATATGTTCGCCGTCATGTCCCTGTGGCGCGCGGGCGCGGTCAACGACGTCATCATCTCGGACGGGCTTTCGACCATGGGCCTGGCCTTGCCCGCGGCGATCGGCGCCACGCTGGAGACGCCCGAACGGCCCGTGATGTGCTTTACCGGCGATGGCGGCCTGATGATGTGCCTAGGCGAACTGGCCACCGCCGCCGAGCGCGGCTGCAACATCGCGGTCGTCGTACTCAACGATGCGGCGCTTTCGCTCATCGACGTAAAACAGCAAAAACGCGGCCTGCCGACGCGCGGCGTACGCTATCCGCGCACGGATTTCGCCATGCTCGCGCGCGGCATGGGCTGCCGCGCCTTCACCGCACGCGATGCCCCCGAACTCGAGGCGGCAATCAAGGCGGGTTTCGCCGCACCTGGCCCGACCCTCATAGATGCGCATGTCGACCCGGCGAAATATTCGGCGCAGGTCGACGCGTTGAGGGCCTAGGGTGAATCCCGTCCTCGCCGGCCTGCTCAGCGCGCTTTCGCTCGGTACGGCCGATTTTGCGGGCCGGTTCGCGACGCGCGCCTGGGGCGCGCCGAACGTGCTGTTGGGCGTGTTCGCCAGCAGCTTTGCGTTGCTCAGCCTCTGGGCGATCGCGCGCGGGATAGCCGTTCCGGAATTGGGCCCGGGATCGATCTATGTCGCCCTCAACGGCGCGGCGACCGCGCTCATGACCGTGTTCCTGTATTTGTCGCTCGCGCGCGGGCCGATCTCGGTGGCGGCACCCATCGTCGCCAGCCATCCCGCGATCGTGCTCGCCGTATGGTTCGTGCTTGGCGAGACGCCCAATGCCTATCAATGGCTCGGCATGTCCATGACGATCGCGGGTGCCGTGATCGCCGCGCGCGCGGCCGACAGAAGCGCCGCGCCCGCGGGCGGCCTGCGGCCGACGATCCTGATGGCGGGCGCCGCCTGTGCTTGCTATGCCGGTCTCGTCGTCTTCGGCCAGCTTGCCGTGCGGCACTACGGCCCGTTCGAGGCCCTATGGCAGGGCCGGGGTGTAAGCCTCGCGGGCGTACTGTTGTTGATGGCATTCGCGCGCGCGATCGGTCTCGGCGCGCCGCGCATGACGGCGCGTGCCTGGGCGCCGCTCGCGGGCCTGGGCGTACTTGATGCCGCAGGTTACTTGTTCCTGTTCGCGGGCAGCGTGGGCGCTGTCCAGACCGTGGCTCCGGTCGTCGGTTCGGCCTTCGGCGCCGTCACGGTCATCTTGGCGCGCGTCTTTCTTCGGGAGAAGATGGGTGCCATGCAATGGCTCGGCATCGCCCTCGTCACTGCGGGCGTGGCGATACTGGCCGGCAAATCCTAGGGGGAAGCGTATGACCCGATTCAAACCCGTGACCGGGCATTGTCAGTGCGGCAAGGTCCGCTACCGTGTCGCCAAACCGGCCGTGCAACTTTACCATTGCCATTGCTCGATGTGCCGACGCTGCCACGGAGCCAATTTCGCGACTTATGCGCTTGCGCCGCGCGCGTCCCTTATAATCGAGAAAGGCGCGCGCAATCTGACCACGTTCGCGAGTTCGCCAGGCAACAACCGAAAATTCTGCAAGACGTGCGGCTGCCAGTTGTTCATCGACGTCGCCTCGAAACCCCATCTCGTCTGGTACACGCCGGGCACGGCCGACGGCGATCCGGGTCATCCGAAAAAATCCGAGAGCCACATCTACGTCGATTCGAAATTGGCCTGGTACGACATCCATGGCCGGTTGCCCGAACACGTCGAGGGCACGAAATCGCCGATCGTCCGCCGCCGCAGCGCGCCTTCGATGCCGCCGGCGAGGACTATGCGCAGGTCGCCGCGGGCGGTGGCGGGGCGGCGGCGTTGAACGCGCTCGCGCCCGCGACCTGGTTCACCATTTCACCAAATATTGTTCGATTTCCCAGGCGGAGACGGTGTTGTGGTAGTCCCACCACTCCTTCTCCTTGAGCGCGATGAAGCTGCGAGCAAGCTCCTCGCCGAACACGCGCTTGCCCAAGGGGTCGGCGGCGAAAGCCTCGACCGCCTCCAGCAGCGTGCGCGGCAGGGTCTTGATCTTCCGCCGCTTCAAATCCTCGGCGGTCACGAGATAAAGATTGTCCTGATTGGGGTCGCCCGGATCGAGGCCTTGCTCGATGCCGTCGAGGCCCGCGGCCAGCATGATGGCCGCGGCGAGATAGGGATTGCATGCAGGATCGACCGCGCGGCATTCCAGACGCGCGCCCGATAGATAAACCCCGTGGCGTTCGCTTTCCGGGCCTTCAATTTGCGGGCGCACCCAGGGCACGCGCATCATGTTCGTGCGGTTGTTGTAACCATAGGTCACGTAAATCGGCGCCCAGGTAAATCCGGTCATGGACCCGGTCTTCACGAGGCGCTTGTAGGAATTGACAATCGGGCAGGTCACCGCGGCGATGGCGGGGCCGTGGCGCAACACGCCGGCTACGAAGGAATAGGCGAGCTTGGACAAGCCACACCCGCGCTTGTCGCGCGCGTCGCCGAACAGGTTTTTGCCGGTCTTGGTGTCCTCGATGGACATGTTGAAATGAGCCCCCGAACCCGTCTTGTCGGCCCAGGGCTTGGGCATGAACGTTGCCTCGTAGCCGTAGCGGCGCGAGATTTCCTTCGCCATCATGCGGAACAGGGTGAAGCGATCGGCCATGGTCATGACGTCGGCATAGGCGAAATCGAGCTCGAACTGACTGTTCGCGTCCTCGTGGTCGAAGGAATGGACGTCCCAGCCGAGCTCGTTCATGGTGCGGACCATCTCGTCCACCCAGTCAAGTTCCTCCATCAAGCCGACCACGTCGTAGGCCGCGCGCGGAATGACGTCGCGCGGATTGGCCGGCACGATGCGATCGCCGTCGCGCCGCACGATGTAGATCTCGCACTCGACACCGAGATTGAACTTGAAGCCCATCTTGGCCGCGCGCGCGACCTGTTGGGCGAGAATCGTCCGCGCGCACATGTGCCAAGGATCGTCGTGGAACTTGAGATTGCCCGGGCACCACGCGACATCGGGACGCCAGGGTAGCTGGGTAACCGCGCGCGGATCGGGGAAGACGGCCAGCTCATCCTCGTTGGGGCCTTGCCCGATGCCGTCGATGGCGGCGCCGGTAAACAACTCCGAGCCGCGCATCATCCGTTCGAAATGCTCGATCGGAACGCCCTTGGCCTTGGGCACGCCGTGGATGTCGACATAGGATGCCAGGCAATATTTCACGCCCTTGTCGATCAGCCGACGCTTAAGCGCATCGAGATCGGACGCGGCCGACTTGGCGCCGTTTCGTGCCATGAGTTTCCTCCCCGATAGCGCCGCGCGCGTGCTTGCGCCGAATCACGATTCCGCGCACTTTCGCGCCGGTTCGATCATGCCGGACGGAACGCGCGCGGGTCAATGCGCGCCGGCGGGCGGTGGCCAAAGGGCGCACGAGGAACGCGATGGCGGGCAATGCGGCACGCGAGCAGGCGAATACCGAGGTCTTGAAACGCTTCGCGGCGGCCGAGCCCTATGTCGAGGACGTGCGGCCGGCGATCGAGGCCATTTCCGGGTTCACGCGCGACACCATCCTCACCTCGGGACCGCCCCGGCCATGGCCCGATTACACCGGCGGCCAGCGCGCGGCCATCATCGGCGCGGCGCTGTTCGAGGGCTTGGCCCCAGACGCGGCCGAGGCGGAGGCGCTGCTCGCTCGGGGCGCCATCCGGGTGCGCGGTTGCCACGATCTCGGCGCGGTCGGCTCTCTGGCGGGAGTGTATTCGGCGTCCATGCCGGTGTTCGTCGTGCGCAATCGCACGCACGGCAATCTCGGTTTCTGTAATTTCTACGAGGGGACCAACCCGCGCCGCCTCAATTACGGCGTGTACGATGACGGCGTGCGCGAGCGCCTCCGGCACGTGCAAAACGTGGTGGCGCCCGTGCTGGGCGAGGCGGTGCGTCGTTCGGGCGGCATCGCGCTCAAACCCATCATGAAGCGCGCGCTGCATATGGGCGACGAATTGCACAGCCGAAACACCGCGGCCGCCCTGCTGTTTACCCGCGAAATCCTGCCGCAATTCCTGGCGCTCGCCGAGACGCGGCGCACGGAAGCGGAGATTTGCGCGGCAGCGTTGACCGAGGATCATTATTTTTTCCTGCGCCTTTCCATGGCCGCCGCCAAGGCGACCGCCGATGCCGGACACGCGATCGCGGGCGCGAGCATCGTCACCGCCATGGGCTTTAGCTGCCGCGAGTTCGGCATTCGCGTCTCGGGACTCGGCGATACCTGGTTCACCGGCCCCCATCCCAAGGTTCAGGCCAAGTTGTCCCCGGGCCACACGGAAGATGAGATTTCCTGGATGGGCGGCGAGAGCACGATCTGCGAGACCGTCGGTCTTGGCGGCTTCGCCCAGGCCGCCGCATTTCCGTTGCAGGCGTATCAAGGCGGATCGCCGGAGGCAATGGTCGAGCGCAATCTCGAGATGTATCGCATCACCGCGGGCGAAAATCCGGATTTTCACATCCCGTATCTCCGCTATCGCGGCACGCCGACCGGCATCGATATTTTCAAGGTGGTCGAGACCGGCATCGCGCCCGTCATGAATATCGGCATCGCCGGCCGCGATGGCGGGCAAATCGGCGCGGGCGTGGTGCGCGCGCACGCTTCGTGCTTCCAATCCGCCGTCGCAGCCCATCGCGCGCGCTATCCTTGACCCAGCTCCACCCGCCCGCGCCGGACGCGCATGTTCGCGCGCAGAGAGGCGCCGAACAGCCCTATCTGCCCATCCTTGCCGTCGCCTTCGGTGCGGCGCTATGGGGATTGTGGTGGCTACCGCTGCGCCTGTTTGACGAGCGCGGCCTGCCCGGCGATTGGGCGGGCGCGCTCGCCTATCTCGCGGCGGCGCTGCTGCTGCTCCCCGTCATGTTGTGGCGCTGGCGCGAGGTCCGGATGCGATTCGGCGCCATCGCAGCCATGGCGGGCGTCGCCGGGTTGTCCTCGGCGGCGTTCAACCACGCCATCATCCACGGCGAAATCGTGCGCGTGACCCTGTTGTTTTTTCTCACGCCGGTCTGGGGCACGTTGTTCGGCGCCATGTTCCTACGCGATCCCATCGGGTCCGACCGAGCCGTGTCGATCGCGCTCGGCATCGCGGGCGCGGCCGTCGTGCTCGGATACGAAGACGGCATCCCGCTGCCTCGGAGCCGCGCCGATTGGGCTGGACTCGCCGCTGGGGTGCTTTGGGGCGGGTCGCTCACGCTCTTTCGCCGCAGCGGTGAAATGCCGGCGATCGACAAGGCCTTTGCCAATTTCTTTGGCGCGGCCCTTTGCAGCGGTGCCGTCGCGGCTCTGGTGCCCGGGCTGCGCCCGCTCACACTCGGGCCGCTCGTCGAATTGTGGCTGGTCGTCTTCGCCGTGGGCGGATTGTGGCTCGTGCCAAAGGTCATAATCGAATTGTGGGGCGCCTCGCGCCTCGACCCGGGGCGCGCGGGCATCATTCTGCTGCTCGAAGTGGTCGCCGCCGCGGTCAGCGCCTCGTATCTTTCGGGCGAGAGCGTCGGATTGCGCGAAGTCATCGGCTGCATCTTGGTTATCGGCGCGGGCTTGGTCGAAGTCCGCGCGCAGACACGGTCCGCGCGGCACGATCGGGACAAGGCCCGGGATGGGGACCGCGGCTGACAGGGGGACACGCGGTGATTATTATGATCCGCGCGCCGCCTCATCCTGGCACCGCACGGCCCCAAACTTCGCACCACGCGTTCCCGAACTTCGTACTGCACGTTTAGGGAGGCCCGACATGATCCGCGAACTCGTTAGCCCGCGCGACGTCGAAACCTATGAACGGGACGGTGTGGTTTGTTTGCGCGGCGCGTTCGGTCGAGAATGGCTCGATCTCGTCGCTTCCGGCGTCGAGAAGGATATCGCCGCGCCGGGCCCGCTGCACACAGTGCAGCAATCCGCGGCCGATCCCGGTTTTTTTCTCACCGATTTCTGCATGTCCCAACGCCTTGAGGAATTCCGGCGCTTTGCGCTCGAATCGCCGGCAGGAGAGATCGCCGCGCGCCTGATGCGCTCGAAGCGGGTGAATTTTTTCTACGATGGCATTTGGGTGAAGGATCGCGGCACCCCAAAGCGCACCCGCTGGCATCAAGACCAGCCCTATTATTCGGTGGACGGTCGTCACATGTGCATCCTATGGCTGCCGCTCGACCCGGTGCCAAAGGATGTCTCGCTCGAACTCATTACCGGCTCGCACGATTGGGGCCGCTGGTTCCAGCCGGAGCTCACGCGCTCGGGCCGGGATCTCTATCCCGGTAGCGACGCCTTTGAGCGCATGCCCGATATCCAGGCCGAGCGCGAACGCTACGCCATCACGAGCTTCGAGATGGCGCCGGGCGACGTGATCGCCTTCCAGGGCATGGTGGTGCATGGCGCGCCCGGCAATCCCGGCCAGGCCCATCGCCGACGCGCACTCTCGACCATCTGGCTCGGCGACGATGCGGTCTTCGCTGAACGTCCCGGCCCCGTGCGGCCGCGTTTCGACGGCCATGGCCTGAAGCCGGGCGATACCATGGACAGCCCGTATTTTCCGCGCGTCTGGCCGCAACGCGCAGCGGAGGGCGCGCGCGATCCGCGCTTCAACGATCCGCAATTTTGCATCAGCGCCTGAGCCGCCCGCCGCCTTGCCATTCGAGGCCGACATGAACCCGGAACCGTTGCAGCCCGTGACCGAGGACGACGTCGAGATTTTTCGGCGGGACGGGGTCGTGCGGCTCAAGGGCGTCCTCGATCGCGAATGGCTTGCGCTGCTGCGCCGCGGCGTGGACAAAAGCCTCGCCCAGCGCGGTCCGCTCAGCACCGTCCAGACGCGCGACGGCGAGGCGGGCTTTTTTCTCTCGGACATCTGCATGGCGCAGCAGCATGAGGAATATCGCGAATTCATGCTGAACGGCCCCGCGCCCGCGATCGCCGCGCGCCTCATGGGCTCGGCGCGGGTCAATTTTTTTGCCGACACGCTGTGGGTGAAGGATAGCGGCACCGCCAAGCGCACGCGCTGGCACCAGGACCAGCCGTTTTTTTGGGTCGATGGCCATATGTGCGTGATCTGGTTCCCGCTCGATTCCGTGGCGCTCGACAGCGCGCTCGAAGTCGTGCGCGGCTCGCATCGCTGGGGCAAGCAATACGCGCCGGAATTATCCAAGGACGGCCGCGAGCTCTATGGCGCGGCCAAGACGACGAGTTTCGAACGCATGCCGGATATTTCGGCCGAACGAAAAAAATTCGACATCGCCGCCTGGCCCGTCGAACCCGGCGATTGCATCGCCTTCGACGGCCTGACGGTGCACGGCGCCGCAGGAAACGTATCGGGCGAACGGCGCCGGCGCGCGGTATCGACATTGTGGCTTGCCGATGACGCGCGCTACGCCGAACGCCCATCGCCCGGCCGGCCCCATTTCGAGGGCCATGGCCTGAAGCCGGGCCAGGCGATGGATTGCGGCTATTTTCCGCGCGTCTGGCCGCGCGCGGGACGGCTTGAACCGCAAGGCTTTGCGCGGTTTTCAGACCCCTTCCTGCGGATCACGAACTGAGCGCGCCTCTAAGCGCTGCTAAGCGATGCTCATGACGAATATTCCGGCAACCACGACGGCCGAAGCGGCGACGCGTCTGGCGCCGAAGGTTTCATTCAGAACCAGCGACCCAATCAACGCAGCGATCAGAACGCTCGTCTCGCGCAGCGCCGAAATCGGCGCCACCGGGCCGATGGCGTAACACCGGACGACGATGGCGTATCCGATGACCGATAGCAGTCCACCCGCTGCGGCCCGCAGCCAATCGCGCCGCGCCAAGGCGAACACGGCTCGGCCGCGCGACCAAAGCGTCAAGGCCGCCATCGCCGTGCCGTCGAGGAAGAACAGCCAGGCGATATAGCCGAACGGACTGCCCGAGCTCCGCACGCCCAGCGCGTCGGTCGCGCTGTATGCCGCAATCGCGCAGGCCGTAGCGGCGGCAAACATCAAGGACCGCCGGTTGCCACGCCCCAATGCCAGCACCGCGATTCCGATCGATATCAGGCCCACGCCGGCATATTGGCCCCATGACAGCGCTTCGCCGATGACCGGCCATGAAACCAAAGCGAGCACGAGCGGCGAACCGCCGCGCGCGATGGGATAAATTTGGTTCAGATCGCCCGATTGATAGGCCCGAACGAGGAATACGTAATACCCGAGATGGATCGCAGTGGTCAGGGCGAGATAGCGCCAGGACTCGGGCTCGGGTGGCGCAACGAAGGGCAGCGCCACCAAGCCCGCCAGCCCCCCGACCGCCGAGATCACGCCCATGACCACGGCACTGTCCCCGGACACCTTGACCAGGGCGTTCCACGACGCGTGCGTTATGGCGGCCAAAAGTACCAGAAGAAAGATCGAAAGGGTCATCCGGCCGACCGGACGCCCAAGTGCCGCGCTGTTCGAGGCGGTCCGATCCGACCGGAAATCCTAGTACTGCAATTTGCCGTCGACGATGTTAACCGGCTTTTTGCCCGCCATCAGAAGCTGAATATTGTCGAGCACGATGTCGAGGGTCTTGGGCGTATAGGCGACGGAATCATCGGAGGCGCAATGCGGCGTCATGATGAGATTTGGCGTCGTCCACAAGGGCGAGGTCGGCGGCAAGGGCTCGGGATCGAAGACATCGAGGATCGCCGTCATCTCGTTCTTCAGCAACCGCTCGCGCAGCGCCGAGTAATCGACCAGGTCGGCGCGGCTGTAATTTATGAACCCGGCGCCCTTGCGCATGAGATTGATCTCGCGCTTGCCGAGCAGGTGCTTGGTGTAATCGGTCGCCGGCACGCACATCAGGACGAAATCGGCCTTGGGCAGCAGGCGATGGAGATCCTTGGGCTTGTGCATCTTGTCGACCGAGCGGTGCGCCTTGCCCGACCGGCGTATACCCAAGACATTCAAGCCGAATTTCTTGGCCCAATCGGCGGCCGATCCGCCGATATGCCCGACGCCGATGATGAGAATCGTCTTGCCCGTGATGACCGTGTTGTAACATTGCTGCCAGCGCGCGGCGCGCTGATGGGTCACGGTTTCCGGCACGCGGTTGTTCAGCATCAGGATGGCCATGATGAGGTATTCGGCCGCACGCGGGCCGTGCACGCCCCGGCTATTGGTCAGCACGCAACCCTTGGGCAACCAGTCGAGCGGCATGACGTGATTGACGCCCGCGCCATGGACATGAATCATTTTCAAATTGGGCGCGCGTTCCGCCAGGTTCGTGCGATCGAACCTCCAGCCGAAGACGACATTCGCCGTCTTGATCGCGCTCGGGTAGATGTTGCCGTCCTGGCCGATCGTGACCTTGAGCTTGCCCTTGAGCTTGGGATGGCGTTTCAGCGCATCCTTCACGCGCTCGGGCGTGATGGAAAAAACCTCCGCCATGTTGGAGTTGTTTTCGCAGTGAAGGTGCCACTGGGCGGCCGGCTGCTTCATAGGAGACTCCGGAGTGCGAGAGGGATTCCAAATCCGGCCCATGATCCGTCGAGATACTTCCCCTGACAAGGATTGTTGATGGGTCCAGAACGATAGTCGACGGGCCTAGGGCGATTGAGGACGGGCCAGGACGCATGACCGGCGAGTCACGAGGCGCCAAAGCCGCCAGGCGCCTCAGGGGCAGCGGGTCGGGGCCAAAAAAAGGGGCCGCAAGGGGAAAACTCCCTCTTGCGGCCCTTTCCCTATCCGACCCGCGCGCGCCGAGGGCTGGATATTCCGATCCCGGGCTGAAAACCGACCCGGATTTAGAAATTAGTCGTGCGAGTGGCCCTCATGGCCGCCGCCCTGCGCCTTCTTTTCCGGCTTCTCGGCAACCATCGCCTCGGTCGTGATCAAGAGACCGGCGATGGAAGCCGCATCCTGCAAGGTCAGGCGTACGACCTTGGTCGGATCGACAATGCCAGCTTTGATCAAGTCGCAATACTCTTCCTTCTGCGCATCGAAGCCCCAGTTCAGGTTCTTTTGGTCGAGGAGCTTGCCCGCAACCACCGCGCCGTCATTGCCGGCGTTCTCGGCAATCTGGCGAACCGGCGTCTGCAATGCGCGCCGCACGATATCGATGCCCGCACGCTGGTCGTCGTTCGCCGGCTTCACCTTATCGAGGATGCGGATGCCGTAGAGCAGCGCCACGCCGCCGCCAGGCAGGATGCCCTCCTCGACGGCCGCCCGGGTCGCGTGCATGGCGTCCTCGACGCGGTCCTTGCGTTCCTTCACCTCGACCTCGGTCGAGCCGCCGACGCGGATGACCGCCACGCCGCCCGCGAGCTTCGCCAGGCGTTCCTGAAGCTTCTCGCGGTCGTAGTCGGAGGTCGTCTCCTCGACCTGGCTGCGGATCTGCGCGCAGCGGGCCTCGATATCCTTCTTCTTACCGGCGCCCGCGACGATGGTGGTTTCTTCCTTACCGATCACCACCTTCTTCGCACGGCCCAGCATCGCAAGCGTCACGCTTTCAAGCTTGATGCCAAGCTCGTCGCTGATGACCTCGCCCGCGGTCAGCGTGGCGATATCCTCAAGCATGGCCTTGCGGCGATCACCGAAGCCCGGCGCCTTGACGGCGGCGATCTTGAGGCCGCCACGCAGCTTGTTGACCACGAGGGTGGCAAGCGCCTCGCCCTCGACCTCCTCGGCGATGATCAGAAGGGGCTTGCCCGACTGAACCACCGATTCGAGCAGCGGCAACAAAGGCTGTAGCCCCGCCAGCTTCTTTTCGTGAATGAGGATGTAGGGATCCTCAAGCTCGACCTGCATCTTGTCGGCATTGGTGATGAAATACGGCGACAGATAGCCGCGATCGAATTGCATACCCTCGACGATGTCGAGTTCAGTCTCGAGGCTTTTGGCCTCTTCGACGGTGATCACGCCTTCCTTGCCGACTTTCCCCATGGCCTTCGACAGGAAGTCGCCGATCTCGCGATCGCCATTGGCGGAAATCGTACCAACCTGGGCAATCTCGTCATTCGAGGAAATCTTCTTCGAGCGTGCCTTGAGGTCCTCGATGACCGCCGCGACGGCAAGATCGATGCCGCGCTTCAGATCCATCGGGTTCATGCCGGCGGCAACCGCCTTCGAACCCTCGCGCACGATCGTCTGGGCCAGAACCGTCGCCGTCGTCGTGCCATCGCCGGCCAAGTCGCTCGTCCGCACCGCGACTTCGCGCAGCATCTGGGCGCCCATGTTCTCGAACTTGTCCTTCAGTTCGATTTCCTTGGCGACCGTGACGCCGTCCTTGGTGACGCGCGGCGCGCCGTACGATTTATCGATCACGACATTGCGGCCCTTGGGGCCGAGCGTGACCTTGACCGCGTCCGCCAGGATATCCACCCCGCGCAACATCCGCGCGCGCGCATCGGCGGCGAATTTCACTTCCTTGGCTGCCATGTTTCGTTCTCCCTCTCGGTATACTTGCGTAGAACTAGGCGGCCTTCTTGGCGGACTTTCCGCCCTCGATGATGCCCATGATGTCCGACTCCTTCATGATCAACAGCTCCTCGCCGTCGATCTTGACCTCATTGCCGGACCACTTGCCAAACAACACCCGGTTGCCCGCCTTAACCTCGAGCGGCACGATCTCGCCCTTCTCGTTGCGCGCGCCCGGGCCTGCGGCGATGATCTCGCCTTCCATCGGCTTTTCCTGCGCGGTGTCGGGAATGATGATGCCGCCGGCGGTCTTCGCCTCCTGGCTCACGCGCCGAACGACGACGCGGTCATGCAAAGGCCGAAACTTCATGGTCGCCCCTCTTTTTTCAACTGCTTGAAAAACCTAGAGATTTCTTGGCGCCACACAGCAAGAAGGCTGCTAGCACTCTCTCTGGTTGAGTGCTATTTAGGGATGGTCCGGTTTATTGTCAAGCCAAGGAAAGGCAATGGCGTCGGGCATGATCTTGGCAAAATCCCGAGGGCCCCGCTGGGGGCGCGGGAAAATCGAATCACTTGAGAGCTTTGCGATTGCGCCTGGAAAAAGGTGGATTATCTAGTTTTGGATGACCCTGCCATCTGGCGGGCGCGGGTCTCGGGAGGGGCTTGGTGCTTATTGGTTTCGGGCGAGCAGGCAGCGGCCTAAGGCGAATCGCGGCGGGACTGACTTTGGGCGCCGCCCTTCTGGTCTCGAACACGGTGCAACCGGCCGACGCGGCGCCAGCCGCCACATCCACGCCGCAAGGCGTGCCGACGCTGGCGCCTCTGGTCAAGGAAGTCACTCCCGCAGTCGTGAACATCAGCGTGCGTACCCGGGCGCCCATGGATCAGAACCCGCTGTTCCAGGACCCCTTTCTGCGGCGCTTCTTCGACCTGCCGAACCAGCAGCGCGAACAGCAAAACCAGTCCGTCGGCTCCGGCGTGATCGTGGACGCTAAGAAAGGCTATGTCCTGACCAATCACCACGTCATCGCCAATGCGACCGAGGTACGAATCACGCTGAAGGATCAGCGCCAGCTTAAGGCCAGGATCGTGGGTTCGGATTCCGAAACCGATATCGCGCTGCTGCACGTCGATCCCGAAAACCTGACCCAGATACCGCTCGGCGATTCGGACAAGCTTGAGGTCGGCGACTTTGTCGTGGCCATCGGCAATCCCTTCGGCCTGGGGCAAACGGTCACCACGGGCATCGTCAGCGCGCTCGGGCGTTCGGGTCTCGGCATCGAGGGCTACGAGGATTTCATCCAGACCGACGCCTCGATCAATCCCGGCAATTCGGGCGGCGCGCTCGTGACCCTGCGTGGCGAGCTCATCGGCATCAATACCGCGATCATCGGCCCTGCCGGCGGCAATGTCGGTATCGGCTTCGCCGTGCCGATCAACATGGTGCGCACGGTCATGGATCAGCTCGCCCAGTATGGCGAGGTTCGCCGCGGGCGCATCGGTGTGTCGGTGCAGGACCTCACGCCCGAAATCGCGCAAACCCTGAAGCTCGACCGCTCCGCCGGCGCGCTCGTCACCCGGGTCGATCCCAATTCACCGGCTGACAAGGGCGGACTCAAGGCCGGCGACATCGTGACGGCGATCAGCGGGCGGGCGGTCAAGAGCGGCAGCGATCTGCGCCTGCGCATCGGGCTCTTGCGCGTGGGCGACAAGGCGGAATTGAGCGTGCTGCGCGACAAGGCGCCACGCACTATCTCGGTCATCGTCGGTCAGCGCGATACCCAACAGCGCACCGAGGCAGGCGACGAGATACCCAGGCTTGCGGGCGCCGCTTTCAGCTCGGACGAGGGGCAAGGTGGGCGATCGCGCGGCGTGCTCATCGCCACGGTCGATCAAGGCAGCCGCGCTTGGAACGCAGGATTACGCCCGGGCGATCTGGTCGTCGCGCTCAACCGCCAGCCGGTCTCGAGCGTCGATGCCTTTCTGCGCGGCGCACGCGAAGCCCGTGGACCGCTGGCACTCAATCTCGTGCGCGGCGACAACCGCCTGGTGCTCGTGGTGCGCTAGGCCCACCGGGTGCTCGCGGCGCTCTAAGCGCCTAGGCGCGACTCGACAAGATCCAAAAATGATTTGACCGCCCGGTGCGCGCGCCGCTCCAGCAGGCAGGCGACGTGTTCGGTCATCTCCAGCCGTGCGCCCGAGATTGCCAGCACCCGCAGGGTGTCGTCTCGTGGCACCTCGGCGGCCGAGATGATCGCGACGCCAAGCCCCGCTGCCACCGCGTCGCAGACCGCTTGGCGTCCATCCATCTCGATCACGGCGCCTGGCCGCACGCCCTCGACGCCCAGCGCCGTTTCGGTGAGCCCGCGCGTGGCCGAGCCCCGTTCGCGCAGCACCAACCGCTCGCCTGCCAAATCCGCGAGCCGCACCCCGCTACGCGCCGCCAGGCGATGGTTGTGCCCGACCAAAATCACCATCGGATCGCGACGCAGCAACACGCCGTACAGGCGCGCGTCGGGCGCGAGATTGGCAACGACCACGATATCGGCCTCGTAGGAGAAGAGGCTTGCGAGCAAATTTTCCGTGTTGCCCATGCGCACCGACACCGCGATATCCGGATGGCGGCGGCTCCACTCCGCGAGATGGCTCAGCACGTGGTTGGGGCTATCGGCACCGATGGCCAGGCGGCCCGCGCGCAACTCGCGCCCGGCCCTCAACACATCGACCGCCTCGCGCTCCAAGTTGAAATAGCGCGCGGTCACGTCCAACAACAATTTTCCGATCGCGGAGGGCCGTACGGCGCGCCCGACGCGCTCGAACAGCTCGACGCCGAAATTGTCCTCGAGCGCCTTGACCTGCGAGGAAATGCTCGGCTGGGTCACCGACAATTGCAGGGCGGCGCGCGTGAAACTGCCGGTCGTAGCAACCGCGTGGAAGGCACGCAGCTGGGCATTGCTGACAAGTTTCGCCGTTTTCATTGACCGCCTTATCCATAAATTTTAGTTATTCAAAATCATATAATATCAATTTGACTTATGTCTTGCGAATGCCAAAATTTGCGCTTGCGACGTGTTTCGCAGCGGCCTCGAAAGGGCGAATCGCCCCATGACCCATTCGTATCCCGGCCCCCTGTTATTGACCCCCGGCCCCCTGACGACCGACCGGCGCACGCGCGAAGCCATGTTGCGCGACTGGGGTTCGCGCGATGGCGGCTTCATCGAGATGAATGCGCGGGTTCGGCGCGGCCTGATCGAGGTTGCGGGCGGCGTCGGCTCCCACACCGCCATTCTCATGCAGGGCAGCGGGACCTTCGCGGTCGAGGCCATGATCGGCACCTTCGTGCCGCGCGACGGAAAATTGCTCGCGGTGATCAACGGCGCTTATGGCCGGCGCATCGTGCAGATGTGCAAGATCATGGGCCGCGCATGCGAGGTTTACCAAAGTCCGGAAACCGCCGTGCCCGACCCCATGGAAATCGATCGCCGTCTCGGCGCCGATCCGTCCATCGGGCATGTGGTCGTCGTCCATTGCGAAACGACCTCGGGCATCGTCAATCCGGTTCCCGCGATCGCCGAAACAATCCGTCGGCACGGACGCCGCCTGCTCGTCGATGCCATGAGTGCATTTGGCGCCTTACCGCTCGACGCCCGCGACATCGGCTACGACGCGCTCGCCGCCTCGGCCAATAAATGCCTTGAGGGCGTGCCGGGTTTCGGCTTCGTGATCGCACGCCAAGCCGCGCTCGCCGCCACCGCCGGCAATGCGCACTCGCTTTCGCTCGATCTTCACGATCAGTGGCAGGCTATGGAGCGTAACGGCCAGTGGCGTTTCACCCCGCCGACCCATGTGCTGGCCGCCTTCGACACCGCCCTTGCGTTGCACGCGGCGGAAGGCGGCGTGCGTGGGCGCGGCGCGCGCTATGCCGAGAACTGCAAGATTTTGACCGCAGGCATGCGGGCGCTCGGCTTCCAAACCCTGCTGCCCGATGCGCTGCAGGCACCCATTATCGTGACCTTCAGGATGCCGAAAGACCCGCGATTCGCATTCGATACCTTTTACGACCTCCTGCGCGACAAGGGCTATGTCATCTATCCGGGCAAGGTGGCCGAGACGCCGAGTTTTCGCATCGGCTGCATCGGCGCGCTGTCACCTTCCGACATGAAGGGCGCGCTCGAAGCCATCCGCGCCACCTTGGCCGAAATGGACGTGACCGACGGCGCGCCGGCTTCGGTTCGCGAGGCCGCGGCATGACCGTGATCCGGTACCGCGTCGAGGCGGTCATCTTCGACTGGGCCGGAACCATCCTCGACTTCGGCAGCCGCGCGCCAGCCCATGCCTTCGTCGAATTGTTCAAGCGCAACCGTGTGGCCATTTCGAACGCCGAGGCGCGCGGACCCATGGGCACGAACAAACGCGACCACATCGCGGCCCTCTTCGCTCTGCCCGACATCGCCGCCCGCTGGCGCACGGCGCACGAAAAGGCCCCGGACGAAGACGATATCGACCGCCTTTATGCCGAGTTCCTGCCCTTGCAGCTCGACGTGCTCGCTTCGCATTCGACACTCATCCCAGGGACGATCGAGGTCATCGCCGCGCTGCGTGCGCGCGGCGCGAAAATCGGCTCGACCACCGGCTATGCACGGCCGATGATGGCCATCAATCTACGTGAAGCCACGCGCCAGGGTTTGACCGTGGACGCCGTGGCCACGGCTGACGACGTACCCGCCGGCCGGCCCTTTCCGCATATGTGCCTCAAGAATGCGATCGATCTCGGCGTCGGCGCGGTCAGCCATTGCATCAAGGTCGACGACACCGTGCCTGGCATTGCCGAGGGGCTGAATGCCGGCATGTGGACGGTCGGCGTCGCGGTGACCGGCAACGAGACCGGACTTTCGCCCGAGGAATGGGCGGCTCTATCGGCGGCCGACCACCATGCCATGCGCAGCAAGGCAACCGCGCGCCTCAAGGGCGCGGGCGCCCATTACGTCGTGGACGGCGTTGCGAACCTCATGGACTGCGTGCACGATGTCGAGGCGCGGCTCGCGCGCGGCGAGCGCCCCTGAATTCCGCATCCTCTGGTTCCGCATCCTCCAGTTTCCACATTCCTGGGGCTCATGCCGAAAATCCTGACTGCCGGCGAAATTGCCCGCTTCGAAAAAGATGGCCACACCGGCCCCGTTCGGGTGATGAGCGTCGCCGACGCGGCGCACTACCGGGCGCGATACGAGGATTTCGAGCGCCGCCACCCGACCGAGATACGCAAGCTCAAGACCAAAGCCCATCTGTTGTGCCCCTGGGTTGACGAAATCGCGCGCAATAGCCGCGTGCTCGATGCCTTCGAGGCTCTGATCGGCCCTGACATCCTGTGCTACAGCATGGCCTTCCGCGCGAAGGAGGCGGATGGCCGCACCCATGCGGGTTGGCATCAGGACACGGCATACAGCCAATTGCGTCCCATCCTGGTGATCGCGGCGCTGGCCCTCGGGCCATGCGGCCCGGATGAAGGCTGCATCTCGGTCCTTCCCGGCTCGCACGTTTGGGACGTCTTACCGCACCGCGAATCACCCGATGGCGCAAGCATTCTCGCGCGCGGCCAAGCGATCGATGCTCCGCTCGATACCTCGAACGCCGTGGATCTGGCTCTGGCGCCAGGTGAAATGGCGCTGTTCCACTACAACATCGTGCACGGCTCGCGCGCCAACACTTCGCACGATCGGCGCTTGGTTCTTCTGGTCGAGATGATGCCGGCCTCCGCCAGCCAATTGCGCGACCGCGAGGCGGCGATGCTGGTGCGTGGACAGGACCGCTTCGGCCATTTCGAAACCGACCGGCCGGCGGTCGTGGAATTCGGAGCGGCCGAACAGGAATCCTGGCGGCGTTCGGTTTCGCTGCGCGCCAAGGTTATCTTCGGCGACAGCAAATTGCCCGTCAGTGCGGCCTATGGCGGCGGGGAGCGCTGAGCGGTCAGCTCGTCCAGACGTCGAAGGTGCCTGCAGGCGGGCGAGGATAGTCCCGGTCGAGTTCCGCCAAATCCTCCGCCGTCAGCACGATGTCGAGCGCCTTGGCGTTGTCGCGCACATGAGCCGGATTCGACGCCTTCGGTATCGACACCACCATGGGATGGCGCAGCGTCCAGGCCAGCGCCGCGCACATGGGCGTGACATCGTGGCGCCGGGCGACCGCCGAGAGCGCGGGTTTGGGCTTCAAGAAGCCTTCCTCGAGCGGGGTATAGGCCATCACCGCGACCTTGCGGCGCGCGTGCCAATCGTAAAGGCCGTTGTCGAGGCCGCGCCGGGCCAGGGAATAGCGCAGCTGATTGCAGGTCACGCCCGTGCCGTAAGCCATCGCCTCCGAGCGCTCCATCGCGGCCTCGTCGAAATTGCTCACGCCGAAATGCCGGATCTTGCCGGAGCGGCGAAGATGCTCGAAGGCTTCGAGCGTGTCCTCGTGCGCAAACGGCCCTCCCATGTTGTGGATGAGGTAGAGATCTATCCAATCGGTGCCGAGACGGCGCAAACTCGCCTCCGCACGGGCAATCGTGCCATTGCGCGAGGCATTGGTCTGGTGAACCTTGGTGACGACGAAGACTTGGTCGCGCCGTCCGCGCACCGCCTCGCCGACGATTTCCTCGGCCACGCCCGAGGCATAGATCTCGGCGGAATCGAGCAGCGTCATGCCGAGATCGATGCCGAGCTGTAGAGCCGCGATTTCGGCCCCTCGCTTGGCGGAATCCTCGCCCATCTTCCAGGTGCCAAGACCGAGCGCCGGCATGGCGCAGCCCCCGCGGGCATAGACCATTCGCATCCTATCCTCCTTACACCTTGGCCGAACGAATGGCCGCCCAAATGCGCGGCGCCGAGAACGGCAATTCCACGTGCCGTACCCCAAGATGCCACAAGGCATCGACCACGGCATTGCCGATGGCGCCGAGCGCGCCAATGGTTCCTGCCTCGCCCGCTCCCTTCACGCCCAAGGCGTTCTGCGGGCTGGGGCTCACCACCCGCTCCGTCCGGAAGCTCGGCAGGTCGTCGGCGCGCGGCATGGCGTAGTCCATGAAGCTGCCCGCAAGCACCTGACCCGATTCGGGGTCGAGCACGAGGTGCTCCATCAGCGCCTGACCGATGCCTTGGGCGAGACCGCCGTGAATCTGGCCCTCGACAATCATGGGATTGATGATCGAGCCGCAATCATCGACCACCAAATAATCCGTGAGCGTGACCTTGCCGGTCTCGGCATCGACGCGCACCACGGCCATGTGGACGCCGGTCGCGCACGTCGTGGCGACGGGATCGAAATAGCAGATTTCCTCGAGACCTGGCTCGATGCCCTCGGGCATGCGCCCGGCCTGATAGGCCGCGCGCACCACGTCGCGGAACGTCACATGCCTATCGGTGCCCTGAACGCGGAAATCGGCGCCGTCGCGCACGAGATCGGCTTCGGCGCATTCCAGCAAATGCGCCGCGATCTTACGGCATTTCTCGACCACCCGGTCCGCGCCGCGCACCACCGCCATGCCCGTTGTCACCGTCGAGCGCGAGGCATAGGTGCCATGACCGAAGGCTACGCGGTCGGTATCGCCCTCGACGATTTCCACGTCCGCGAGCGGCAAGGACAGGCGCGCGGCCGCGATCTGGGCGAAGGTCGTGGCGTGACCCTGGCCGTGAGAGTGCGCGCCCGAAAGCACCGTCACCTTGCCCGTGGGATGGACGCGCACGGTCGCCGAATCATAACCGCTCGAGCGCCGGTATAGGGCGCCCGCGAGTTTGGACGGCGCGCCCAGGGCGTCCGCCATGCCGCAGATGCCGATACCCATGAGAATGCCTTGTGCGCGCGCCTGCGCCTGCTCGGCGCGCAATGCGTCATAGCGCGACGCCGATTTCATGATCGCAAGTAGCGCGGGCGGATCGCCCGTGTCGTAGGACAAGCCGGTCGGGCTGAGATAGGGAAAGCGCTCCTTCGGGATGAGATTGCGCGCGCGCAACTCCGCAGGATCAATGTCGAGCGCGCGCGCGGCGTTCTCGATCAGGCGTTCGAGCACGTACATCGCTTCCGGCCGGCCCGCGCCGCGATAGGCGTGGACGGGGGGCGAATTGGTATAGACCCCGCGCACGCGCACATAGGCCGCGGGGATGGTGTAAAGCCCGCACAGCACGCCGCCGTAAAAGAACGCAGGTATCGAAGCGCCGCGATGGGTCAGATAGGCGCCAAGGCAGGCCAGGGTATCGACCCACAGCCCAATGAAGCGCCCCTCGGCGTCGAGCGCGAGCTTGGCGCGCGTCGAATGGTCGCGCGCGCCGGCGTCTGACAGGATTCCTTCCTGTCGTGTCGCGGCCCAGCGCACGGGGCAGCCCACGAGCTTGGAGGCCCAAAGCACCAGCGGTTCCTCCGGATAATCGGGCAGCTTCATCCCGAATCCTCCGCCCACGTCGGGCGCCACAACGCGGATCTTGTGTTCAGGATGGCGCAGCGAGTTTTCCGCGAGCGAGAGCCGCAGCATGTGCGGCGCCTGATGCGAGGCCCATAGGGTGTAGCGGTCGTCCAGGGAATCGTAGGCGCCGAGCAGCGTGCGCGGCTCGATGGAATTGGCGGTAATGCGGGTGTTGGCCAGCGCAAGCTCGACCACGCGCGCGGCGCGCGCAAACGCGCCCTCGGTCGCCGCCCGGTCGCCGAGTTCGGTCACGAACACGAGATTGGAATCGAGCGCCGCATGCACGCGCGCTGCGCCCGGATCGAGAACGCGCGCGGTCTCGACCGCGCTCGGCAAAATCTCGTAATCGACCGCAACCGCCTCCGCCGCATCGAGTGCCTGGGCGCGAGTGCGCGCGACCACCATGGCCACGTTCTCGCCGACAAAACACACTTCGTCCTTGCACAGCACCGGTCGAGTCAACTGGGTGCGCGCGACGCCGTCGGAGGATTGGATGGGCGCCCAAAGCGGAAAATCCCCACCGCCCGATTTCTCCCAGTCCCGCGCGTCCACCACGGCAAGGACGCCGGGCATGGACCGCGCTGCATCGCCATGAACGGCGCGGATGAGGGCATGGGCGTGCGGGCTGCGCACGAAGGCGGCAAAGGCCGCATCGGGGACGCGAATATCATCGACATAGCGGCCTTTGCCGGTAAGAAAGCGCGCGTCCTCGCGCCGCAAGATGGGCTGGCCGATGGTATCCAAATTCCCCTCCCGCATGGCCTCTCCCGAACGATCCACGCGCTATTCGTCACGCCCGGCGGCGACGATCATGTCATCGAACAGAACCTGGCTGTCCGCGCGCGTCCATAGCCCCACCCTGCCCGGCAGGTTGTGGCCGTCCTCGACCACATTGAAAAGCGCCTTGTCGTCGAGCAGGACGAAGAAGCGGTCGCGCTCGATCTTGAGCCGCAGCTTGTGCCATTTATCGAGCGCGACCGTCGCAGCGGCGGCGCCGATCTCGGTTTCCGAGCCGCTCACCACGCGAATGAGCGCGACCCGTCCGGGTTTCGCTCCCGCGCGGACCACATAGTAGTTTCGGGAATCTATCGCCCGGACGAGAATTCCCGCCGCCGGGTCCAATTCGCCCGAGACGATCTTGAAGACGACCGAGAGATCGACATTGCGCGCGCGCAACTGATCGTAAAGGCAGATGGGCGCCCGGTCGCGCACCTTGTCCACGCCGCGCTGGGCCAGGACCTTGGACTTGATGCGGTCCTGCTCGATCACCCATTTCGGCTCCGTGCCGAAGCCCGACAGCGTGCACGAGAAATGGCGCGGGCCCGCGCCCGGATTCATGTCGTCGAAATTGATTCCAATCGGCGATCGGAACTGGGCCGCGGCCGGCGCCGCGAATGCGAGCAGACAGGCAAGAACGGTCATGCCGAAGGTGTCGGGGCGGCGCAGGCGGGACATGGCGCTCCTTTCGCGAAAAATCGGTCAGGTAAGCTTATACCCACCATCGATTTCGAGCACCGCCCCCGTCGCATAGCCGTTTTCCATGAGTTTTAGAACGGCGCCGGCGATTTCAGCCACGGAACCTAGGCGCGCCACGGGTTGTTTGCGGGTCTTGGCCTCGAAGGCTTCGAACATTTCAGCCGGCATGTCGCGGAGAATCGGCGTCTCCACGATTCCCGGCGCGACCACGTTAATGCGTACCGGCGCGAGTTCGAGGGCCAGCGTGCGTACTAGCGCCTCGAGTGCGCCATTCGCCGCGGCACCCGCCGCATAGCCCGGCAGCGATTTGCGGTGCGCCTGGCCGGTCACGAGCACGATCGAATCGCGCACATGCGGCGCGCCGTATCGGAGACAGTTGAGATTGGCGCCAAACTTGCTCGCAAACACCGCGGCGAAGGCATCGCTCGGAGTATCGGCGAACTGGCCCAACCGGGCGCGCACCCGGGCATTGGGAACGGTCGGCACGAAGATCGACAGATGATCGTGCGCGCCGACGCGCCGAAAGAATGCGGCCACCGATTGGCTTTCCATGGCGTCCAGGCGAAAGGCTTCGACCGCGCCGCCGAGCGCGCGGCGCGCGAGCTCCAGTCGCTCGGTATTGCGGCCCGCGATCACAAGGCGCGCGCCCGCCGCGCGCGCGGCCTGCGCGCAGGCAAGGCCGATGCCCGAACTCGCGCCGATGAGAACGATGCGCCGGTCCTTGAGACTCATGTCAGTTTGTAGCCGCCGTCGATTTCGAGCACCGCGCCCGTGGCATAATCATTGCCCATGAGCCAGAGAATGGCATCGGCGTTTTCCTCGGGCGCACCCATGCGCGGCACCGGCTGAGCCTGCGTCCGGGCATCGAACGCGGCCTTCACCGCGGCGGGTAATGTCGCCATGAGCGGCGTCGCGATCAGCCCCGGCGCCACGACATTGACCCGCAATGGCGCGAGTTCGCGCGCAAGGCCCCGCGCCAAATCCTCGATGGCGCTGTTCGCGGCGGCATCGCCCGGCAGGCTCTTGCAGCGCGCCTGGCCGGTGACGGCGCCGATCGAGCGGCACAGGCGGCCGAGCGCGTGGCGGACGGCAAAAATCCGCGGCTGGAACTTCTTGTGAAAGACCGCTTCGAGGACGTCTTGCGTCGCGTCCACGAACGTCCCCCTGCCGGCGGTTGCGGTTTCGTCGGGTGCGGCCGGTGACGAAATTGGCCAGATGATCAAAACCGCCAATGCGGCCGAAGAAAGCCGCCACCGGGCGCTTGTCGGAGGCATCGAGAAGGTGCGCCTCAACAGGCGTCCGCCTGATGGCGCCGATCTGGCGCGCGCCGTCGAGGCGCGCTCCGTCGCGCGCCGCGATCACGGCGCTGGCGCCGCTTTCAACCGCGGCCAAGGCCGTCGCCAATCCGATTCCGGAAGATCCGCCGATGAGAACGATGCGCCCGCCGCCAAGGGCCGGATGGCGAGGCATGCCCGCCCCGCTCAGCCGCCGCGCCACTCGTAGCAGGCGACGCCGTGATTGACCGCCACGTCCTCGAATTCGGGATGCGCGGTTGCGCAACGCGCGACCTTCTTCGGGCAGCGCGACAGATAGCGGCACCCCACGCTGTCGGTCGTCGGGTTGAACGCTTCGCCCGCGATCTGGGCTCCACCATCGAGGCTTTCGGCGCTTTCGTCGATCGTGCCGAGCAGCGCCTTCGTGTAAGGGTGCTTGGGCGAGGCGAACAATTCCTCCGTCGGTCCGATTTCGACCATCTTGCCGAAATACATCACTGCAACCCTATGGCACAGATAGC
>JBJXGH010000109.1:0-3102 GCA_046153685.1 Alphaproteobacteria bacterium | reverse complement strand
GCCCCCAAATCCGCGCGCGTACCGGCCAGGACCGCGCGCGGCAAAGACCGCGCGGCCTTAAGCCGGCTCCTTCGCGTCCTGCAAAAACGTGATGACGTTGCCGAGCGCGTGAAGCAGCACGTTGCGCGCGGCTTCATGCTGAATGGCCGTTATCATCGTGACGCCGCCATCGGTTTCGACCGAGAACACGGCCGCGCCGTCGAGAGTATTTTTCAATCGTGAGATTTCGATTTTCATGGTCCACCTGGTCCACCTGGTTGTGGGGACCGGCGGGAGGGCTTCAGGGGGGGAGGCCCCCGGAAAGGCCCATCCCGCCTTTCCCCCGCTAGAGGCCCGAAGGTTTAACCCATCGGGTAAAGCAATACTATCAGGGCAATCATTGCCTTGCAAATGCCAAAATCCAGGCCAAGGATCAGCTTTAGTCCCTTCCCCGCTAGGTGAAGCATGAGAACAATCAACAACTACCTGGACGCCGCGCGCGGCCGCATGGCGGTCCCATCCGATTACAAAATGGGCCTAGTTCTCGGAATTCAGCCGGTTCAAATATCCGAGTACCGCCGCGGCCTTGGCTGGCCGTCCGATGCGACCATGATAAAGCTGGCCGACGCGGCCGGGATCGACCTCGCCGAAGCGCTCATGGATTTGAACGCCTGGCGGACCAAGAGCGAGTCCGCGCGAGCGGTTTATGCGCGACTTCGTGACGCGCTCACCAAGAGCGCCGCCGCCGCTTTGGTGGCCATGGCCGTTGCGCTTTTCACGCCATCGAGCGCGCGCGCCGAGGGCACCGAAGGGGCGGACTCGAAGGTTCCAAGTTATACATTATGCGCGTATATAACTTCCGCCGCAAACTGCCGGTACTGCCGGCCCGGACCAAGCAAGCATCCTCGCCGGACCCTCTGCCTTTGCCGTGTTCTATCGTGTAACGTCGCAAGCGAGATTACACGGACGCTGGCGCCGGAGAAGCTCGCGCGCCCGTCAATTTCGAATGCAACAGCCACCGGAGCGCGCCATGACCGTCCGCCACAATTCGCTCGCCGCCATCGACGCCGCGAACGTCCTGCATCCCTTCACCAATCCCAACACTCTGCGCCGCCAAGGCGGCACGATCATCACCGGCGGCCACGGCGTCTATATCGTCGATGAGACCGGCAAGGAATATATCGAGGGCATGGCGGGTCTTGGCTGCGTGTCGCTCGGCTGGGGCGAACACCGCCTGGCCGATGCCGCCGCCGCCGCCATGCGCAAGATGCCCTACTACCATCAATTCTTCAGGCGCGGGAACGAGAGCTCGGCGCTCCTGGCCGAGAAGCTCCTCGCCATGGCGCCGGCCAAGTTTTCCAAGGTGTTCTTCACCTCCTCGGGTTCGGAAGCGAACGACACCGTTCTTAAGCTGCTACGCTACGCCAACAACGCCCTCGGCCGTCCCCGGCGCAAGAAGGTCATTGGCCGTCTCAAGAGCTATCACGGCGTCACTCTGGCCTCGGCCAGCCTCTCGGGCCTGCCGAACATGCACGCGGCTTTCGACCTGCCGATCGACGGCATCCTCCATACCAATAGCCCCTATTATTACCGCGAGGCGCGCGCGGGCGAATCTCCCGAGCAATTCGCCTCGCGCATGGCCGAAAATCTCGATCTCCTCATTCGCCACGAAGGCGCGGATACCATCGCCGCCTTCATGACCGAGCCCTTGCAGAGTGCGGGCGGCAATATCGTCCCGCCCCCGACCTATTGGGCGAAGATCCAGGCGGTGCTGAAGACGCATGCCATTCCGCTTGTGATCGACGAGGTCATCACCGGCTTCGGGCGCACGGGGCCGTGCTGGGCTTCCCAGACCTATGGCATCACGCCCGATATTTTGGTCTGCGCAAAGGCCATTACTTCGGCCTATCAGCCCCTCGGCGCCGTCATGATCAACGAGGAATTCTATCAGGCCATCGCCAAGGGCGCCGATACGCTCGGAAGTTTCGCGCACGGCTTTACCTATTCGGGCCATCCGGTCGCGTGCGCGGTCGCGCTGGAAACCCTCAAGATCTACGAGGAGCGCGACATGTTCGCCCATACGGTGCGCGTGGGCGAATTCTTCCAGCGCGAACTCGCCACCCTCGCCGACCATCCGCTGGTGGGCGAGGTTCGGGGCGTCGGTCTCGTCGGCGGCGTCGAGCTGGTGCGCGACAAAGCCACGCGCGAAGCCTTCGACCCCGCTGCGGGCCTCGATCCCTTCATGCTCGAACGCCTCCTCCACCACGGCGTGATCGCACGCACGGGCATGGGCAATCTCGGCTTCCTGCCTCCGCTCATCATCAACGAGGCGGAAATCAAGGAATTGGTCCGCCGCGTGCGCCTCGTTCTCGACGACTCGCTCGCTTGGGTCGAGGAGCGCGGCCTGCGGCGCTTGGCCGCGGCGGAGTAACCCCTACTCCATTCCGGCGCGCTTGCGCCAATCGATGGGATAGACGGCGTAGATCACGGTCGCGCGCGGCGAAGGCTCGTATACGAGCGCCGTGCCGGCCGGCAGCCAGATCGCGTCGCCGATGCCGAGCCTATAAGCCTTGCGCCCCACGCGGATCGCGAGCTTGCCGTCGATCAGCAAGTAATATTCGTCGTAGCGGATCGTCCAGGGCAGGCGTTTGTTATGCACCACGATGCCGCAAGCCATGGTGTCGCTGACATCGGTTTCAACATCCCTGCAGATATCGACGCTGCCCTCGGGCGTGCCCCTGAGGGGCATGAACCGCCGACGCGCGGATTTGTAGAACCTCACTCCCGCCGCGCCGCGCGCTGGCTCCGGCGCTTTTGCCGCATTTTTCCGGCGCACGATGAGCTTTGTCCGCGGCGCGACCGGCTGCGCGCGCACCTTCGGCCTTATTTTCCTTGTGGTGGACATTCGTCCCCTCCTCTTGCGTTGCCGAAAGCGCGCCACCCTGGCTAAGGTGAGCGATCCAGGCGGGAGGATATTGATCGTGGACGGAGCGGTCGTGAAGGATGCGATGGAGGAGTTATTGGCGATCATGGCGCGCTTGCGCGACCCCGCGCGAGGCTGTCCCTGGGACGTGAAGCAAAACTTCGCCACCATCGCGCCCTACACCATCGAGGAAGCCTACG
>JBJXGH010000055.1:0-12857 GCA_046153685.1 Alphaproteobacteria bacterium | reverse complement strand
AGGCCTGATCGCCCGACGCCCTAACCGCGCCCTACCACGTCGAACGCCCTACCACGTCGCACGTCAGCGCCAAGACGCGATCGCAGGGCAAGGAGAGTCACATGGCATCCAATCGCAAAGTGCTGATGCTGCCCGGCGACGGCATCGGTATCGAAGTGATGAACCAGGTGCGGGTGGCGATCGAATGGCTCGCCGGTAAGCGCGGGATCGGCTTTGACGTGCGCGAAGGCTTGGTCGGAGGTTCGGCGCTCGATGCCCACGGCACGCCGCTGACCGACGAGACGATGGCCGATGCGATGGCGTCCGACGCGGTATTGTTCGGCGCGGTGGGCGGGCCAAAATGGGATTCCCTGCCCTTCGCCAAGAAGCCCGAGCGCGGCCTCCTGCGCCTGCGCAAGGACATGGATCTGTTCGCCAATCTCCGGCCGGCGATCGTTTTCGACGCCCTGGTGGACGCGTCCACGCTGAAGCCCGAGATCGTGCGCGGTCTCGACATCATGATCGTGCGCGAACTCACGGGCGGGATGTATTTCGGCCAGCCGCGCGGCGTCGAAACCCTGCCCAATGGCGACCGTCGCGGCGTGAACACGCATGTTTACACCTCAGGCGAGATCGTGCGCGTGGCGCGCGTGGGCTTCGAGCTCGCGCGCAAGCGCGCGCGCAGGCTGTGCTCGGCCGAAAAGGCGAACGTGATGGAAGCGGGCGTGCTGTGGCGCGAGGAGGTCACGAAATTACATGCCGAATATTCCGACGTGGAACTCACGCACATGTACGCCGACAACGCGGCCATGCAGCTCGTGCGCAATCCCAAGCAGTTCGACGTCATCGTCACCGACAATCTGTTTGGCGACATGCTGTCGGACGAGGCGGCTATGCTCACGGGCTCGCTCGGCATGCTGCCCTCGGCCTCGCTCGGCGCGCCCGATTCCCACGGCCGCCGCCGCGCGCTGTACGAGCCAGTGCATGGCTCCGCACCCGATATCGCGGGCAAGGACATGGCGAACCCGCTCGCCATGCTTCTGTCCTTCGCGATGATGCTGCGCTACTCCTTCGATCAGGGCGACGATGCGGATCTGATCGAGCGCGCGATCGAGGCGGTTCTGGAACGCAAGCTGCGCACCGCCGACATCATGCAGCCGGGGATGACGCCGGTCTCGACGACCGCCATGGGCAAGGCCGTGGTCGAGGAAATGGCCAAGCTCGCGAGCTGATCAGCCGCTCTTGCGGCAAAGCATCTTGATGCCGGGCTTGAAGGCCAAATGTTCGCGCTCGATCGCAAAGCCGTGGCGCGCGAGCAAATGACGCAGCGCCGCCGGGCGGAAATACAGACAATGCGCGGGCGGCGAGAAGCCGTCCCACCGGGTCAAATCGCGCGGCCGGCGCCAATGGCCGATATCGGGTGTCGTGACATAAAAATATCCACCCGGCACCAGCGCGCGCGCCAGCGCGGCGACGAAGTCATCGACCGCCGGGATGTGTTCGATGACCTCGGAGCAGTAGAGAAGGTCGAACTTCGCTGCGCCTTCCGCCTCGCGGCTGGCGATGAAGCTCTCGACTGTCGCGGCCTCGAACCTGCAGCCGGCATAATGCTTGCGCGCATAGGCGATGGAGTGGGTATCGACATCGATGCCCCAGGCTTCGAGGCCCCGTTCGCGCGCGGCCTCGACCATGAAGCCGCCATTGCAGCCGACATCGAGAAACCGCCCGCACGGCACGGCGCGGGATAGGGCCCGCATCCGCGCCCGGCCGCGTCGCATCTTGCGCTCGACCTTGGTGAAGTAGCTTTCGGTCGAACCGGCATAGGTATCCCGGTACATGTAATCGAGCAGGGAGGCATCGGGCAGGGGGTCGATATAGACGAGGCCGCAGCGCGCGCATTCGTGGAGCGTCCACTCCGCATGAAGCGCGTAAGTCGTGCGCTTCGCTTCGGCGCAAGAAGGGCACCTCTCCGCCCGAGTCCCGCCAAACGCCACCCGCGATGCTCCTCACGCCTCGGAGCGCTTCGCCGCGCGCCCTGGAAAGATGCAGTATTAGGGAAATCTTGCAATTGTGCCGGATAGATAATACGTAACGGCACGTCATTTCGCACGCGCTAAGACCAAGGAATCGCATCATGGGCTACAAGGTCGCGGTCGTGGGCGCCACCGGAGCGGTCGGGCAGGAAATGCTCAAGACGTTGGCGGAGCGCAAATTCCCCGCCGACGAGGTCGTGGCGCTGGCGTCGGCTGGCTCGATCGGGCGCGAGCTGTCCTACGGCGAGGACAAGACGCTCAAGGTTCTGGCGCTCGAGGACTACGATTTCGCGGGCACCGATATCGGTCTGTTTTCCCCGGGCGCGAAGATATCCGCCGTGCACGCCCCACGCGCCGCGGCCGCAGGCTGCGTGGTCATCGACAATACCTCGCAGTTTCGCATGGACCCCGATGTTCCGCTCGTGGTTCCCGAGGTCAACGCATCCGCGCTTGCCCGGTACGCCAGGCGCAACATTATCGCCAATCCCAATTGCTCGACGATCCAGATGGTTGTGGCGCTGAAGCCGCTTCACGATCTTGCGACCATCACCCGCGTATCGGTGGCGACCTACCAGTCCGTCTCGGGCGCGGGGCGCGAGGCGATGGACGAATTGTTCAGCCAGACGCGCGGCGTCTTTGTGAACGATCCCATTCAGAAGGGAATGTTCACCAAGCAGATCGCCTTCAACGTTATCCCGCACATCGACACGTTCATGGACGACGGCGCGACCAAGGAAGAATGGAAGATGGTTGTCGAGACCAAGAAGATTCTCGACCCTGCGATCAAGCTCATTGCCACCTGCGTGCGCGTGCCCGTGTTTATCGGCCATGCCGAGGCGTTGCACGTCGAATTCGCGCGGCCGATCTCGGTCGAACAGGCGCGTTCGGCGCTGCGCCGCGCGCCGGGCATCACGGTCGTGGACCACCGGGTGGACGAGGGGTACGTGACGCCGGTGGAATCCGCGGGCGAGGACAGCGTCTTCGTTTCGCGCCTGCGCGCCGATCCCACGGTTGAACACGGCCTGGCGTTCTGGTGCGTGGCCGACAATCTGCGCAAGGGCGCGGCGCTCAACGCGGTGCAGATCGCCGAGACGCTCGACCGCCAGTACTTCCGCAAAGCAGCCTAGATTTCGCCGAGACGGCGCGCCCGCCGCGCGCGTCAGGGCAACAGGCGTTGGATCGCCGGAAGCGAACTGGCAAGGGCGTAGGCGCCGAAGGCGAGCATGATCGCCGCCGATAGGATGTTCACATGGCGCAAGAGGCGCTCGGACAGGTTACCGCGCAACAGCCCAACGCCGCCCGCGATGGACAGCCACCACAACGACGAGCCGGCAAAAACGCCGCCGACCAGTATCCAGGCATCGATCGCCGTCACCACGCGCTCAACGACGCCGAAGGCGGTGAAGATGCCGGCGAAGGATAGGATCGTGATCGGATTGGTGATCGTCAGCGCGAAGGTCGAGGCGAAATAGCCAATCGCGCGCGAATTGGACGGTGTCGATTCCGCGACTTCCTTCTCGCGCGTGAGCAGGATGCGTAGCGCCAGAAGGATCAGAAACACGCCCCCCACCAGCCGCACGCTGGCCTGGTGATCCACGATCCAATCCGCGACGAAGGATAGTCCGAACGCCGCGATCAGGCCGAAGATCGAATCGGCGACCGCGGCGCCCAAGCCCGACACCAGCCCCGCGCGCGGCCCGCGCGCAATCGTGCGGTGGGCGCACAAGACGCCCACGGGTCCGACCGGCGCCGCGATAGCGAAGCCGATGATGATGCCGGTCGCGAATAAAGAGCCGAACATGAAAGCGCCAATCCCCCGAGTTTTCCCGCGATTTGTCTAACCCAGGGTGCGCGCCCTGAACAGAGTCTTGGGCCGCATCCATTCGTCCTGGGTTTCGACCAGGGCCAAATCGCCCGCGCCGCCGCGCCGCGCGCTCGCGCGCATCAGCGCGTACTGCGCACATAGCGCGCGCGACAAAGCGCGGCCCGGCGATACGTCGCGGAGATAATGCCCGAGGAAAAAGGCCGCGAAGGAATCGCCCGCGCCGTGGGCGGGCAGATCGAGGCGCGGGGTTTCGCCGAACCAGGCCCGGCGGCGCTCGACCGCGAGCACGCCCAAGCCGCGCGCGGTTTCGATGCCCTTGACGATGACAAGGCGCGGCCCCATTCGGAGCAAGCGCCGCGCCGCCGCCAGCGCGTCCTCGCGGTTCGCGCAGGGTTGGCTAGACAATTGCTCAAGCTCGAAGATATTCGGCAGCACGATGTCCGCCATGGCGAGGGCACGGTCGCGAAAGAATTCCATGATGCCCGCGCGGACGTAGAATCCGCGCCCGCGCTCGCCCATCACCGGATCGAGCGCATAGAGCGCATTGCCGTTTCGTGCCTTGACCCGGCGCACGGCATCGAGCGCCACGGCGCCGTTCTCGGTCGTGCCGAGATAGCCCGAGATCACCGCCCCGCAGCGCGCCAGGGCGCCGAGCGCATCAAGCGCGGCGACCTGTTCGGCCAATTCCGCGCCATCCGTCACGCGGCCGCGGAACGCGCCATGCGCGGGATGATGGGCGAGGCGCACCGTGTCGAGCGCCCACACCTCATGGCCCAGGCGCTGGAGCGGCAAGGTCGCGGCGCAATTGCCGACATGGCCGTAAACGACCGAGGACTGGATGGACAATATGTTCACGACCCCACCTTGCCACGGCCCGCCCGCCCTTCGATAGTCGCCGATGCCGAGCGAGAGGAAAACCATGCACAGCCGACCGCGCCGCAGCGCGCTTTACATGCCGGGCTCGAACCCGCGCGCAATGGAAAAGGCGCGGACCTTGCCGGCCGATGTCCTGATTTTCGATCTAGAGGATGCGGTCGCCCCCGATGCCAAGGCGGCGGCGCGCGATCGGATTTTGGCCGCGCTCGGCGCTGGCGGCTATGGCCGACGCGAGATCGTCGTGCGGGTCAATGGCCTGGGTACGACATGGGGCGCGGAGGATGTGCGGGCGGTCGCGCGATCTGGGGCGGATGCGCTGCTCCTTCCCAAGGTCGAAAGCGTCGAGACCGTCCGCCAGGCGGCCTATGTTTTGGCCGAGGCGGGCGCGCCCGCCTCGCTCGCCATTTGGTGCATGATCGAGACGCCGCTCGGCGCGCTCAATGCGGCCGCGCTAGCGGGCGCCCATTCCCGGCTTGGCTGCTTGGTCATGGGCACCTCGGATCTGGCCAAGGACCTGCACGCGCGGCACACGCGCGAGCGGCTGCCGCTGCTGACCGCGCTCGGTTTCTGTCTGTTGGCGGCGCGCGCCCACGGCCTTGCGATCTTGGACGGCGTTCATCTCGATCTGAACGATGACGAGGGTTTCGCCGCCGCGTGCCGTCAGGGCGCGGAGCTCGGCTTCGATGGCAAAACCCTCATCCATCCGAAAACCATCGCGGCGGCGAATGCGGCATTTGCGCCGCGCGCGGCGGACGTGGCGGAGGCCAAACGCCTCATCGCGGCCCATGGGGCCGCAATCGCCGAGGGCAAGGGTGTGGTGGTGGTGGACGGGCGGTTGGTCGAGAATCTGCACGTCGAGGAGGCGCGCCGCCTGATTGCCCTGGACGCAGCGATCGAGGCTCTCGGCACGGCCTAGGGGATATGCCCGGCGCGGTTCACTGCGTGGCGCCAGGTGCGCGGCGGCGCGCGGCACCAAGTTCGCGCACGCGCGCATACGCGGCGTCTAGGGCCGATTTCCATAGCGCGCCGAAGCCGTGCGCGCGCAAGGGGACGAACGCGGCTTCCGCGACCCCGCCCTTGGTTGCGAGGATTTCGACCAGCGCTTCGTGACTCGTGTCTTTGTTCGCCGCCATCATGCGCGCGGCAGATTCGAAGAACGATGCGGCAAGCATTCGCGCCGTGCCCGGCTCGATGCCGTAATCGACGGCCCATTGGGCCGTGCGGCCGACCAGTTCGTGGCACAGCGTGTAGGCGATCGCGGCGGCGGTCGCGGTCTCGATATCCGCTTCGCGGGCGAGCGTCACGACTTGGCCGAGATGGGCGAGCAAGGCCATGGCCTCGCCGTCATGCGGGAACATCGCGGTCGGGCTCGCGCCGAACTCGGCCGAGGTCATGGGCAGCGCGCGCACGACGCGTGCGGCCCCGCCGCTCGCGCGCCGCAATTCGTCCGCCGAAATCCCGGCGCAAACCGATAGCAGCAGTTGATTGGGCCGCCACGCCAGATCCGCGACGGCCGAGGCAGCATCGGGCGGGCGGGTCGCGAGAATGACGGCTTCGGCTCGCGCCACGACCTCCGCATTGTCGCGCGCTACCGCAACGCCTTGACGCGCGAGGCTGGCGACTTCGGAGCCGCGCGGCGCCAATAAAATGCGCGTGGGTGCGATGCCCGCGCGCAAGAATCCCCGGACCAGCACGGCGCCGAAATGACCGACCCCGATCATGCCGACATCGATCATGCCGATCCCGGCCATGCCGCCCCCGACCATATTGCTCCGATCTTGCCGAAGTTGGCTTCCGCATTGCCGACGAAGAGCCATTCAGCCAGGTGCGCGCGCGGCTCATGTCCAGAAATGGGCGCGCCTATCGACGAGGATATCAAGGCCTCGGACGCTGCATCGCCGCGAATACTTACACCATTACTTGTATAAGTCGTCGCGAAAACCCCAATGTCTTGTTGCGCGCGATTCCATCGCATGTTAAATAAAAGAGGTGTCGGGGGAGGGACCTCAGGGATCTCTCCGGTGTCCTGGGACAGGACACGCACCCGACACCTCAGGAGCCTTCGCAGGCTCCCCGGTCGCGAAAGCGGCTGGAATACTCCCGAGCGGCACTCCCAGCGGGCGTTCGACCTTTTGCAAGGTTCGAGCGCCCGATGCCGCGCCCCTCGCGGGACGGAGATTCCCTAACCGGCGCTCGATGCGATGCGATCCCTCTCGAAGCTGCGCCCGTGCCGCGCGGAAACGGCATGGGGCGATCGAATCCGGGCAAAGAACCCCCGAGCAGGAGCTTTGCGCCCATCCCGCGCGCACCCGAAGTGCCACACGGGACTTAGCGGACCCGAATTCTTCGAGACGAACGGTCGGTCATCGCCCAAGCGCCGCTCCGAGTTGTCGTCGCACGGCCCGCGGAGGCGGAACGCGCGCCGCGCCGCCGCTCCGAGAAGCGGCAGCCCTCGTGCTCCGGACGCGCCACGCAGCCGCACGGGCGATCATGGCGCCGGTCCAAGCTCGGCTGCGGCGAACCGCTGCCGAACCCGGGGCGCGCGACGCCGACTCCGAGGAGACGGCCGCACGCGCCCGGACCGCAAGGTCCGGAAGCCAAGCGGCGGCTTCACGACGAAGACCGACCGCCGGATCCGGGCGCGGTGGGGCGCCGCAGGGCCTCCCCGCCGCTTCACCGGCCGCCATGCGCCCCCGAGCAGAGCCGCAAGACGGGTCCGGCAAACGGACCCAGTTCGCATCGGCAATCGAGACGGCCGGTGGAGTACCCGACGGCCTTGCGGCCGCCGCATCGCTCCCTTCGACGAATATGCCGCCATGACGGCGCCACATCCGCCTTCGGCCTTGCCGTCCGCTTCGCGCGGCAGAGCCCCGAAGACTCCGCGCCGCGCTGTTCGGACGCTCGCGCCGACACTTTCACGTACCATTGATACGAATATTGCGCTTTACTTGGACCGGCAAGATAAAACCGCATAACTAGTTGAAAAACTTGTGCATGAATTGTACGTTTGCCAACATTTCACGCACAACTTATCCACATATTTTCCACAAGTCCTTTTGCGCCGCGACACCTAGTCTTTCCAAAGTTTACGCGCGCCATCCCCGAAGCGGCGGTTTGGCGATTCCCTGGCGCGGCGCGGCGGCGGCGTTAACCGGATGGTCATGGCCGACGCGTTGACTATGCCTCGAAGCGGGCGATAATCCGCGCCCTGCCAGGGAGATAGGCCGCATGTCCATCATTCCGCGCGCCTCCGGCCATCCGGTCCGGCCCTTCAGGTGGAGATCCGATTCATGAGCAGCCACGAACGGCCATTATCGCCGCATCTGCAGGTCTATCGGCCGCAGTTCACCTCGGCGCTGTCGATCCTGCATCGCTTGACCGGGGTTGCGCTCGCCTTCGGCACGATCCTGCTGGTGTATTGGCTGCTCGCGGCGGCGGCCGGCGAGGCGCGCTACGATGAGGCACGCGCGCTGATCGGCTCTTGGTTGGGACGTCTTGTGCTGTTTGGCTGGACCTTCGCGCTGTTCTATCACCTGCTCAACGGCATCCGGCATCTGTTCTGGGATGCCGGTCTCGGTTTCGATTTGAAACGCGCCGCGCTCTCGGGCTGGGCGGTCGTCATCGGTTCGGTCACGCTCACGGCCGTGGCGTGGTGCGCGGGTTATGCGCTGAAGGGAACGATGTAATGGCCGAGATCTCCCGCCGCACAACGCTCGCTCGCGTCCGCTTTCTCGGCTCGGCCAAGGACGGCACCGCGCATTGGTGGGCCCAGCGCCTGACGGCCGCGGCGCTCGTGCCGCTCGCGCTGTGGTTCGTGGCGGGCATGGTCATCCTCACCGGTTCCGGCCATGGCCAGTTCGTCGCCTGGCTCGGCCGGCCGGTGCCCGCCGTGCTCATGCTGTTGCTGATCGTCGCGACCTTCCACCACGCCCAGCTCGGTTTGCAGGTCGTGATCGAGGATTACGTGCACCAGCCGGGTTTGCGCATCGCGCTCCTGGTCCTCGTCAAATTCGCCGCCTTCGGGCTTGGCCTTGCAGCCGGTTTCGCGGTGCTCAAGATCGCCTTCGGAGGCTGAACGCATGGCTGCGTACACCATCATCGATCACGAATACGACGTCATCGTCGTCGGCGCCGGAGGCGCGGGATTGCGCGCGACCTTCGGCTTGGCCGAGAAGGGCCTGCGCACGGCCTGCCTGTCCAAGGTCTTCCCCACACGCAGCCATACGGTCGCCGCGCAAGGCGGCATCTCGGCCGCGCTCGGCAATATGGGCGAGGACGATTGGCGCTTCCACATGTACGACACCATCAAGGGTTCGGACTGGCTCGGCGATCAGGACGCCATCGAATACATGGTGCGCGAGGCGGTGCCCGCCGTGATCGAGCTCGAACATTACGGCGTGCCGTTTTCACGCCTGCCGGACGGGCGCATCTATCAGCGCGCCTTCGGCGGCATGACCACGCATTTCGGCAAGGGCACGGCCCAGCGAACCTGCGCCGCCGCCGACCGCACCGGCCACGCGATCTTGCACACGCTCTATCAGCAGGCGCTGAAGCATAACGCGGAATTTTTCATCGAGTATTTTGCGACCGATCTCTTGATGGACGGAGATGGCGGCTGCCGCGGCGTCATGGCCTGGAGCCTGACCGACGGCACCATCCACCGCTTCCGCGCCAACATGACGATCCTGGCGACAGGGGGCTATGGCCGCGTGTATTTCTCGTGCACGGGCGCGCATACCTGCACGGGCGATGGCGGCGGCATGGTTTTGCGCGCGGGTTTGCCGGTGCAGGACATGGAATTCGTCCAATTTCACCCCACCGGAATCTACGGCGCGGGCTGCCTGATCTCCGAGGGCGTGCGCGGCGAGGGCGGCTATCTGACCAACGCCAATGGCGAACGCTTCATGGAACGCTATGCGCCCTCGGCCAAGGATCTGGCCAGCCGCGACGTCGTCAGCCGCGCGATCACCATCGAGGTGCGCGAGGGCAGGGGCTGCGGGCCGAACAAGGATTACGCCGAGCTGCACATCGAACATCTCGACCCAAAGATCATTCAGGAGCGCCTGCCAGGAATATCCGAAACCGCGCGCATCTTCGCGGGTGTCGATACCACCAAGCAGCCGATCCCGATTCAGCCGACCTGCCACTACAATATGGGCGGCATCGCGACCAATCGTTTCGGCGAGGTGCTGACGGTCAAGGGCGCGGACAAGGAAGCGATCGTGCCCGGTCTCATGGCGGTGGGCGAGGCGGCGTGCGTGTCCGTGCACGGCGCCAATCGCCTAGGCTCGAACTCGCTGCTCGATCTCGTGGTCTTCGGCCGCGCCGCGGCCAATCGCTGCGCCGAACTGCTCAAGCGTGGCGAGAAACACAAATCCCTGCCCGGCGACGCGACCGACAAGGCGCTCGATTATTTCGATCGCACACGCAACGCCAAGGGCGAGATCGCGACCGCGGCGCTGCGCCTGGAGATGCAGAACGTGATGCAGCGCGATTGCGCGGTGTTCCGCACCGGCGAGTCGCTGGAGGAGGGTTGCCTTCGCCTCGGCGAGGCTTGGGCCAAGCGCGCCAAGATCAACATCGTCGATCGCTCGCTGATCTGGAACTCGGATCTTGTGGAAACCCTCGAACTCGACAATCTCCTGGCACAGGCGGTGGCGACCATGCATTCGGCGCGCGCACGCACCGAAAGCCGCGGCGCCCACGCGCGCGAGGACTTCCCCGAGCGCGACGACGAGAATTGGTTGAAGCACAGCTATGTCTGGTGCGACGAGAAGGGCCGTGCGCGCCTCGATTACCGCGCGGTGCACATGAACACGCTCTCGAACGACGTCGAGTCCGTGCCGCTCGCCAAGCGTTCGTACTGACGCCCGAGAAGGACGCCGATCCATGGTCCATTTTTCCTTGCCTCCCAAATCCAAGGTCAAGCCGGGCACGGTCCGCAACACGGCGCCCGCCGGCGCCAAGAACGTGCGCACTTTCAAGGTCTATCGCTGGAATCCCGATGCCGGCGAGAACCCCTGCTTGGATACCTACGAAGTCGATATGGACAGCTGCGGGCCGATGGTGCTCGACGCGCTGATCAAGATCAAAAACGAGATCGATTCGACGCTGACCTTCCGCCGCTCGTGCCGCGAGGGCGTGTGCGGCAGCTGCGCCATGAACATCGACGGCACCAACACCCTGGCGTGCACGAAATTCCTCTCCGAGGTGAAGGGTGAGGTGCGCGTCTATCCGCTGCCGCACCTGCCGGTCATCAAGGACCTGGTTCCCGATCTCGACGTCCCCTACGCGCAGTACCGCGCCATCGAACCCTGGCTCAAGACCGATTCCCGCCCGCCCGAACGCGAACGCCTGCAAAGCCACGAGGAGCGCGCCAAGCTCGACGGCTCGTGGGAATGCATATTGTGCTTCTGCTGCTCGACCAGCTGTCCCTCCTATTGGTGGAACGGCGACCGCTATCTTGGCCCGGCCATCCTGTTGCAGGCCTATCGCTGGCTCGCCGACACGCGCGACGAAGCCGCGGGCGAACGCCTCGATCAGATCGAGGATCCATTTCGCCTCTATCGCTGTCACACCATCATGAATTGCACCAAGACCTGCCCGAAGGGCCTCAACCCGGCGAAGGCGATCGCGGAAATCAAGAAGATGATGGTCGAGCGGCGCACCTGACCGGGTGTCGCGCGGACCTTGTCGCAAAACGGCCGGTCGCGCGACCGGCCGTTTATTTAAAGCAGCGAGGTTCCATGTACCTGCCGCCCCATTTCACCGAAGCGGATATCGCGGCGATGCACGCGCTCATGCGCGCGCATGATTTCGCGCTCATCATCGCCGCGCGCAACGGCGTGCCCGAAGCCGCGCATCTGCCGGTCCTGCTCGATTCCGAACGCGGCGTCCAAGGCACGCTGGTCGCGCACATGGCGCGCGCCAATACATTGTGGCGCGCCTTCGACGGCACGGCCGAAACCCTTGTCGTCTTTCAGGGGCCGCACGCCTATGTCTCGCCGCGCTGGTACGAAGATGGCGGGGTGGGGGCGGTGCCGACCTGGAATTACGCCGCGGTGCACGCCTATGGCACGCCGCGCCTGATCGAGGACGAGACGCGCGTGCGCCAGATTCTGGCGCGGCTCGCGGCGAAGTACGAATCCGGAAGTCCGTCGCCCTGGACGATCGAAAGCGCGCCCAGGGTCGTCGAGAAGCTCTTGCCCGGCATCGTCACGTTCGAAATCCCGATCGCGCGAATCGCGGGCAAATGGAAATTGTCGCAGAACCGCTCGGCGGGTGATCGGGCGGGCGTCGCCTCGGCGCTTTCGGCGTCGGCGGACGCGGGCGCGCGCGGCGTCGCGGCGCTGATGGCCGCGCGCGAGGGGCGCAAGGCTCCGGCTTAGACGACGGCGATGGTGGCGGCGGTGCGCGCGGGCGTGCGCAGGGTTTGCAGCACCACGCAATAGCGCTCGGTCAGGCCGAGCAATTTGTCGAGCTGCTCGGGCGTCGCGTCGGTGTCGAGTGCGAAGCTCAGCCGGATTTCGGAAAATCCGACGGGCGCGTCCTTGGCGACGCCGAGCGTGCCGCGAAAATCGAGATCACCCTCGGCCCTTACCTTGCCGCCGCGCACGGGGATGCCGAGCGCGGTCGAAACGGCTTTGAGCGTGACGCCGGCGCAGGCCGCGAGCGCCTGGAGCAGCATGTCGCCCGAGCACGCGAAGGCGCCGCTGCCGCCCGTGCCGGGATGAAGGCCGGCGGCCACCAGCGCACTCCCGGTTTCGACCTTGCAGGCGATGTTTTCCGCGTCGAGCGCGCCTTCGGCGCTTAGCGTGATCCGCGCCGCTTCGGGCGCGGCGCGGTAGCGATCCTTGATGGGAGCTTGGGTCGCGCGCAGGGATTCCGAGTCCATGAATCGCTCCTAGGCCGGGACGAGTTGGAGCGCCTCGAGGATGTCTTCCTTGAGGCGTTGAAACCGCGCCGAGGTGCGCCCGCGCGGGCGCGTCTCGCCGATCGCGATGTCGTGGACGATCCGGCCGGGCCGGTCGCGCATGACGACGACCCGGTCGCCTAGCGCCAGCGCCTCCTCGATATCGTGCGTGACGAGTACCATGGTCGGGCGGTGTCGTTCCCAAACCCCAAGCAAATGGTCTTGCAGGGCC
>JBJXGH010000104.1:0-10378 GCA_046153685.1 Alphaproteobacteria bacterium | reverse complement strand
GTTGCGCCTTATCTTCGGCACGCGCATTTCGCTCGCGGTCGGCTTGATCGCGGCGCTTGCCTCCGGCTTGCTCGGCGCCGCGATCGGCATGGTCGCGGGTTACTACGGCGGCGCCCTCGACGACGCCCTCATGCGCCTGGCCGACATCCTACTGGCCCTGCCCTTGCTGCCGGTCCTGATCGTCCTTGCGGCGGTCGATGTGGGCAAGCTCGGCCTGCCGGAATGGGGCGGCGAAGGCGGCGATCTCGCGCGCCTTGCAACCATCATCGCGCTCTTTGGCTGGCCGGGCGTGGCGCGCCTGGTGCGCGGCGCCACATTGTCGTTGAAGCAGCGCGATTTCGTGCGCGCCGCGCGCGCGCTCGGCGCCTCGCCCGCGCGCCTGATGTTGCGCCACATCCTACCCAATGCCGCCTCGCCCGCGATCGTGGCGACGACGCTTCTGGCCGGACAAGCAATCCTGTTCGAATCGGTCCTGAGCTTTCTCGGCCTTGGCATTCAACCGCCGCGGGCAAGCTGGGGGGGGATGCTCACGGGGGCGCAGGACCTCGTCTGGTCCGCGCCCATGCTCGTGATCTATCCCGGAGCGGCGATCTTTGCTAGCGTTCTCGCGCTCAATTTCCTCGGCGACGGCTTGCAGGACGCCTTCGATCCGCGCGCGGACGAAAACAGGAGATGGCGATGACAATTGTCGCGGAACAGACTCACCGCACCTGGCCCCACGGCGGGGCGGTGGTCGGGGTTCTTCTTCTGGACACAAAATTCCCGCGCGTGTTCGGCGATGGTGGAAACAGCGATACCTTCCCATTCCCCGTTCTGGTCAAGCGCGTGCAAGGCGCAACGCCGTTCCAGGTTGTCGACCGGCAGGCCGAGGGTCTGCTGGAGCCGTTCGTGAAAGGCGCGCACGAGTTGGTCGCCGCCGGCGCCGCCGGCATCACCACGACATGCGGCTTTCTCGCCATCTTCCAGCGCGAACTCGCCCAGCGCGCGGGCGTACCCGTCGCCGCGTCCTCGATCATCCAAGTGCCCCTCGCGCAGCGCCTACTGCCCGCGGGCAAGCGGGTCGGCATCATCACGGCGGACTCGCGCAATTTCACGGCCCGCCACCTTGAAGGTGCCGGCTTGGCGCTGGATACGCCCGTCATCGGCACCGAAACCGGCACGACGCTGACCCGGGTGTTCACCGACAAGTTGACCGAATACCGCTTTGAGGATTGCGAGGCCGATCTCGTGAACGCCGGCCGGGCGATGCTGGAGCGCCACCCGGACGTGGGCGCGTTCGTGCTCGAATGCACCAATATGCCGCCCTTCGCCGGCGCGCTTGAACGCGCGCTCGGCCTACCGGTGTACGACTTCTACACGCTGATTTCTTGGTTCCACTCGGGCCTTAAGCCCACGCGCTTTCCACGCCACGTTCTCGTCAAGGCCGCAGACTGGCAGCCCAAGGTCACGCAGCACGCCCCCCGGGCCGCGAAATAGCCCTTGGCCCGACCGAAGAATTCAGGCGACGACGTACAATTTGCGCTCAAGGGTGTGGATCGGCTCGCATCCCGTCGCGGTCACGCGCACGACCGCCGATATCCCGACCGCCGACTTACCCGGAATTTGCAGAAATGGGATCACGTGGAAGCACATGTTCTCGCGAAATAGGCGCGGATCGCCCGGTTTGATATCGATGATGTGGCCCTCGCCCCAACCCGGCGTGCACGCGATGCCCATGCTGTAGCCAACGCGCGTGTATTGGGTTGCGCCAAAACGATTACGCGCGATCACCGCTCGCCCCGCCGCATCCGCCTCGCCCGTGGGCACGCCTGGCTTGATCTTGGATTCCACCGCCGCCATGGCCTCGATGACAAGGGCTTCGGCCTCGCGCAAATCCGTCCCAGGCTCGCCGACCGAAATCGTCCGCATCATGGGCGCGTTGTAGCGATGTACGGTGCCGCCGATTTCGAAAAACACGCAATCGCCCTGCGCGATGCGTCTGTCGCGCCAGGTCGCGTGGCTGACGAAGGCGCGCGGACCCGAAACCACGAAAGGCTGCATCGAGCAATAATGCCCGCCCGCGAGCAACATGCCGCGATAGACTTCGGCGGCGACCTCGTTTTCGGTCGCGCCCGCACGCACAGCCGCTACCCCCGCCCCAACCCCGCCTTCGGAGGCGCGCGCGGCGCGGCGGATCATTTCGATTTCGGGTGCACTCTTAATCACCCGCCCATCCTCGACAATGTGCGAGCAATCGACGAATACGGTACCCGATAGCCGCCCAAACAAACCGTCCTGCTCGCTTGCCCGGAAGAAATAGCTCGAACGCTCGTAACCGATGCGCTTGCCGGCAAGGCCGAATTCGCGGCACGCATCGGCGAGAACGGCCATCGAATCCTGGTCATCCCGGAACGGCCGGCTCAGCGATATCCATGTGTCCGATTCGACCACCGTGTCCTCGGCGTGGCGTGTGCACATGAAGGGCTCGCCCACAAGCGGCACGACAAGGCCGGCGAAATACCAGAGGCCCTGGGTCTCGTATCCGGTCAGGTAAAAAAGATTCTCTGGCGTCGTCACCAGCAGAGCATCGACGCCGCGCGCCGCCATGCGCGCGCGCAATTCCGCCAAACGGCGCTCGTACTCGGGCATGGCGAACACTAGATCGGTGCGTTGGCGCATCGGCCTGACCTCCTTGAATCGTTCTTCCGTGGGCCGATCGAGTCCCGAATGCCGCGCCTCGGCGGTCAGCGCGGCAAGGACAACTCCGCCATGCGCGCCCAATAGCTGGCGCCAAGGGCGAGCGCCTCGTCATTGAAATCGTAGTGCGGGCTGTGGAGGCGCCGGTCGGAGGTATCGGGGCCGTTACCCATCCAGATATAGGCTCCGGGGCAGGCCTGAAGCAGGAAGGCAAAATCCTCGGATCCCATGCTGGGCATGGGATCGCGCAGCACGTTCTGCGCTCCCGCCACGTCGGCCGCCGCGCGCGCGGCGTGCTCGGTTTCCTCGGGTGCGTTGATCGTCGCCGGATAGCGCCGCTCGTAGCGCAGCGTCATCGTGGCGCCCATGGCGGCGCAGACGCCCTCGGCCACGCGACGCACATTCGCCTCGATGCGGTCCTGCACCTCGGGCTTGAACGAGCGCGTTGTACCGCGCAGCGTCACGTGTTCGGGAATGACGTTCCAGGTGTCGCCTCCGTGGATTTGAGTGACGCTGACCACGGCCGAATCCAACGGATGGGTGTTGCGGCTGACGATGGTTTGCAGGCCAAGCACGATCTGGGCGGCGACGACCACCGGATCGATGCCCTGATGGGGCATGGCTCCGTGGGCGCCCTTGCCCGTGACCTCGATTTCGAAGATGTCGTAGGCCGCCATCTGCGGGCCGGAACGGATCGCGAATGTGCCGAGCGCCATGCCGGGCCAGTTGTGCAGGCCATAGACGGCCTCGACTGGAAATTTCTTGAACAAGCCCTGTTCGACCATCACCCGTCCGCCGCCCTCGTTCTCCTCGGCGGGCTGAAAAATAAAATGAACCGTGCCGTCGAAATTGCGCGTCTCGGCCAAGTACTTCGCCGCGCCCAGCAACATGGTGGTGTGGCCATCATGGCCGCAGGCATGCATGCGCCCGGGATTCAGGGATTTGTGGGGAATATCGTTCTGTTCGTGGATATGAAGCGCGTCCATGTCGGCGCGCAGGCCCACCGCCCGCCCGCCCTTGCCCATGCCGTGTAGCGTGCCGACCACACCCGTGCCCGCAAGGCCCCGATGTACCGCGATGCCGAACTCCGCGAGCTTGCTTGCGACAAACTCCGAGGTGCGGTGCTCCTCGAAGGCGGTTTCGGGATGGCGGTGAATCTCGCGGCGCCAAGCCGTCATGTCGGCCTGAAACTCGGCGATGCGATTGATCACGGCCATGGCGCGCCTCTCGGAGAGTTGGGGAGAACGCCTAAAGCTTAACCCCCCGCCCCCACGCCCTCAAGGCACGGCGCCGGGCCCCGATAAGACCGCCCCGATTCGGCCGATCACGCCTTCGGGCCTAGTGCGACATCAGGACCGGCACCGTCATGTGGCGCAGTACATGGGCGGTTGCCCCGCCGAGGATGAATTCGCGCAAGCGCGAATGGCCGTAAGCGCCCATGACGATCGAATCGACACCGGCATCGGCGGCACGCGACAAGATCATGTCGCCGACCTTCATGTCCTCGGCCACGACGTGCGCCGCTTCGGCTTGATAGCCGTGCCGCGCGAGCGATGCCGAAATATCGACGCTCGCCATGTCGCGCTGGGCATGATCGCGACCCGGGGGATTGACGCGCATGACGGTGATTTTCGCGCCCTTGACCAGGATCGCATGGGCGTCGTGCACGGCACGCGCCGATTCGCGGCTACCATTCCAAGCGAGCAGGGTTCGTTTGCCGAGTTCGGTGAAGCTTCCGGCATAGGGCACGATAAGCACGGGCCCGCCCGCCTCGACCACCACTTGCCCGACGGCCTCCATGTCCACGCCCGAACGCGCGCCTTGCGGATCGGGCTGGCCGAGAACGACGAGATCGGCATAGCGCGCATGGACGGCCAATATCCCGCCCACATCGTCGATGGTCGGCGCGAGCTCGCGCCATTCGGTGGCGAGTCCCGCGCGCGCGGTATGGCGACGGAACACCGCCGCCGCGGCCGCCATGCGTGTCTTCATTTCCTCGGCTTGAAGTTCCCAGATCTGCGCCGGAATCTCCGCACCAACGAAAGCGGGAACGGTGACAACCGGGCTAACGCCCAGGCCGATGACTCGGGCATCGCTGCGCCGAGCCAGTTCGATCGCCAAATCGAGACGAAGTTTTGCGCGTTCGCCGTCGTCCACATGCACCACGATATCTTTGACAGCCATCCGCCACTCCCTCGCCAGATTGGTCCGCAGCCAAAATGCGCCCGGACGAACGTAACTATGCCCCAATGGCCGGGCCGAACATTGATATGCGTCAAGGTCGGCCCAAATCGCCCGAATCGTCCACCCGAACAAGGCCTTGCTGCCCGAGGACAGCGGCCGCGCTTGCGTTGCGGCGCCTTCCGGGCTTTCCTCCCCCCGTCGAGAACACACGCCTTGCCTGTAAACGGCCCCGATTGCACCCATCCCCCACATGCGATGAAAACAGCTCCGGCCCCGATTCGTCCCATCCACCCCGTCATCCTTTCGGGCGGGTCAGGCACGCGCCTGTGGCCGATGTCGCGCGCGCGCCATCCCAAGCAATTCCTGCCGCTCGTCTCCGGCTCTTCCCTGCTTCAAGACACCGCGCGCCGGGTCGCCGACCAGACGCGCTTTGCTCCGCCGACGATCGTGTGCAATGAGGAGCATCGCTTTGTCATCGCCGAGCAGCTGCGCGAATGTGGCGCCATCGCGCGCCGCATCGTGCTTGAACCCGAAGCCCGCAATACCGCGCCTGCCGCGGCCGTGGCCGCGCTCTGCCTGCCCGACCCCGAGGCCCTGATGCTTATCATGCCGTCCGATCACGCCATCGGCGATGAACGGGCGTTTCTGGCTGCGGTCGAAATCGGCGCCGCGGCGGCCGAGGGTGGCGCGTTGGTCACGTTCGGCGTAACGCCCAATCGGCCCGAAACCGGGTACGGCTATATTCGGCGCGGCCGACGCCTCGGCGCGGATGCGGGCGCCTACCGGGTCCGCGCTTTCGTCGAAAAGCCCGCGCTCCGTCGCGCCAAGCAGTTTCTAGTCACGGGCGAATATCTGTGGAACGCGGGACTATTTCTGTTTCAGGCTAAAACATTCCTGGCTGAGCTCGACCGCCTGCAACCCGCGATCAGCGCAGCGGCGCGCAAGGCGGTGGCGGCCGGGCGCGAGGACTTGGATTTCTTCCGCCTCGATGGCGAGGGGTTTTCGGCTTCGCCGGCCATCTCAATCGATTACGCGGTCATGGAACACACCGCGCTAGCCGCCGTCGTGCCTCTCGATGCCGGCTGGAGCGATGTCGGCGCATGGTCAGGGCTATGGGACTTGGCGGCGAAGGATGAGAACGCGAATGCGCTGCTTGGTCCCGTGGCGGCACGGGACGTGCGCGGCAGCTATGTGCGCAGCGAAGGCCCGGTCGTGGCCGCGCTCGGCGTCGAAGATCTGGTGATCGTAGCGACCGAGGACGCCGTCCTTGTGGCGCCGCGCGCCCGCGCGCAGGACATCCGCGCCCTAGTCGAGGATTTGCGCGCCCGCGGCCGCGCCGAGATAGATATGGCATCGACCGTCTATCGCCCATGGGGTACGTACAAGACGATCGATGCGGGCGATGGCTTCTTGGTCAAACGCATCACGGTCAAGGCGCACGCGAGCCTGTCGCTGCAGCGCCACCGCCACCGCGCCGAGCATTGGGTGGTCGTGAGCGGCACGGCCGAGGTCACGCGCGGGGAAGAGGTCTTCCGCCTTCAGGCGAACGAATCGACCTATATCCCGCTGGGTACCGTTCATCGCCTGGCCAATCCCGGCGACGAGCCGCTGCACCTCGTCGAAGTGCAATCGGGCAGCCAGTTGTCGGAAGACGATATCGAGCGTTTGGACGACCGCTACGGGCGGCGCTAGCCGGCTGGCTTTTGCGACGGCGGCGCGCAGCGCGCTTTTTCCTCGGCCGCAAGGTGCTTGATGGCAAATCGCCGATAAACCGGATCGCGCGCGGCACGGTCGAGATCGATCGGCTCGCAATCTGCCACTAGGCAAACGGCCGGAACGACACCTCGCGCCTCAGCCTCCGTGTCACCCGCCATCGCTGCTTCCCCCGGTTTCCGGCTCGCCAAGTTTCGATTCGCCAGAATAAAGGCGGAAAATTAAGTCACCGCCCGCGTTGCAGGCAACGCAAAGTCGCGCGAGCCGGCGATTTTTCTGTCGATGAAACTGGGGAAAAGCTGTGGGAAACCGCAGCGTCCGAGAACAACCGGCGCGCATTTTTCCGTAGTTATGGGCCTAACCCTCCCTGGGTTGTGGGTCCCAGCCTCCCTGGCTAGATTAGCCGGGCTTGCGTCCCGTTCGCGCGGCGCGCCCGGCCCTTGCCGGAGCGAATACGCCGCCGCCATGGAGAACACGAAATGGCCATCGCACCCAATTCGCCCGCGGCCCGCGACATCGCCTATGCCTTGCATCCCTATACCAATCTTCAGACGCATCAGAAGGAAGGCTCGCTCATCATTCGCGAGGGCAAGGGCATTTACGTTTATGACGAGTCGGGCAAGGAATACATCGAGGGCCTGGCGGGCCTGTGGAGCACCTCGCTCGGCTGGGGTCAGGAACGCTTGGTCGAGGCCGCGACCAAGGCGATGCGCAAACTGCCCTATTACCACCAGTTCGGCGCGAAGGCGCACGAGGCAGGCATCGATTTGGCCGAACGGCTGATCAAGATGTCGCCGGTGCCCATGTCGAAGGCGTTCTTCACCAATTCCGGCTCCGAGGCCAACGATACCGCGATCAAGATCATTTGGTACTACAACGCCGTGCGCGGCAAGCCGGAGAAGAAAAAGATCATCTCGCGCCTGCGCGCCTATCACGGCGTCACGCTGGCGACCGCGAGTCTGACGGGCCTGCCCCATCTTCACAAATATTTCGGCCTGCCCATCGGCGAGGTCAAGCACACAAGCTGCCCGCACCATTATCGCAACGCCATGCCGGGCGAGAGCGAAGAGGATTTCGCCACCCGCATGGCGGCGGATCTCGAAAAGATGATCGCGGACGAAGGCGCCGACACCATCGCGGCCATGTTCGCCGAACCGATCATGGGAGCCGGCGGCGTGATCATTCCGCCACGCACCTATTTCGAGAAAATTCAGGCCGTATTGAAAAGGCACGACATCTTGTTCGTCGTGGACGAGGTAATCTGCGGCTTCTATCGCACCGGCAACGCTTGGGGCTCGGAAACCTTCGGCCTGAAGCCGGACATTCTCACCTGCGCCAAGGCTTTGTCGTCATCCTATATTCCCATCGCAAGCGTGATGATCACCGAGCCTATCTTCCAGGAGCTCATGAAGGGCTCGGCCGAAGTCGGCAATTGGGGCCACGGCTACACCTATAGCGGCCATCCAGTTGCTTGCGCGGTCGCGCTTGAGACCCTTGCCATTTACGAAGACAACGACATCCTCGGCCATGTGCGCCGCATTTCGCCCGTTCTGCAAAACGGCATACGCCGGTTCGCCGATCACCCGATGGTCGGCGAAGTACGCGGCGTCGGTCTCATCGGCGCGATCGAAATGGTCAAGGACAAGAAGACCAAGGCGAGCTTCGATCCCAAGCAAGGCGTCGGCGCGCATCTCATGAAACGTGCCCAGGAGCACGGGCTGATCACGCGCGCCATGGGCGATCATCTGGGCTTCTGCCCGCCGCTCATCATCAAGGCCGATCAACTCGAGGAATTGCTGAAGCGCTTCGGCAAGGCGCTCGACGAAACACACGAATGGGTACAAGAGCAAGGTTGGATGTAGGCCGACCCAAGCTCATTCCTCCCAATACAGCCGCCCCGAAGACTCGGGGGCGGCGGAACATACCGGCGCCATGGACTACGATCGGATATTTAAGCAATCGCTGACGCAAGTTCGCGCGGAGGGGCGTTACCGGGTCTTCGCGGATCTGGAACGCCATGCCGGGTCGTTCCCGCTCGCGACCTGGCGCGGCCCCTCGGGGTCGCGCCAGGTCGTGGTGTGGTGCGGCAACGACTATCTCGGCATGGGCCAGCACCCGGCCGTGCTTGCCGCCATGGCCGAGGCGCTTACGCGCTACGGCGCGGGCGCCGGCGGCACCCGCAACATCTCCGGCACCAGCCACGCCCATGTCCTGCTCGAGGCAGAACTCGCCGCCCTCCACCACAAGGCCGCCGCCCTGCTCTTCACCTCGGGCTATATCGCCAACGAGGCCACCCTCTCCACCCTCGCCCAACTTCTGCCCGGCTGCGTCATCTTCTCCGACGCCCTCAACCATGCCTCCATGATTCAGGGCATCCGCCACTCCAAGGCCGAGCGCCGCATTTTCCGCCACAACGACGCGGCCCACCTCGCCGAACTCCTCGCCCAAGCCCCGCCCGCTGCCCCCAAGATCGTCGCCTTCGAGAGCGTCTATTCCATGGACGGCGACATCGCCCCCATCCGCGAGATCGCCACCCTCGCCAAGCGCCACGGCGCCCTCACCTATCTCGACGAGGTTCACGCGGTGGGCATGTACGGCCAAACGGGCGCCGGCGTCGCCGAGCGCGACGACGTGCTCGATCTCATCGATGTCGTCGAGGGCACGCTGGGCAAGGCCTTCGGCGTCGTCGGCGGCTATATCGCCGCCTCGGCATCCCTGGTGGACGCCGTGCGCAGCCATGCGCCCGGATTCATCTTCACCACCGCCCTGCCCCCCGCCATCGCCGCCGGCGCGCTCGCCTCGGTCCGGCATCTCCGCACCCATCCCGAGATTCGCGATGCCCACCAGGAAAAGGCCGCGCGCTTGAAGCGCCTGCTCAAGGCGGCGCATATCCCGACCCTGCCCTCTACCAGCCATATCGTCCCCGTCCTCGTCGGCGACCCGCGCCTGTGCAAGGCCGCCTCCGACGCCCTTCTCGATCACCACGCCATTTACGCCCAACCCATCAACTATCCGACCGTCCCCAAGGGCACGGAAAGACTCAGGCTCACCCCCACCCCGGTGCACAGCGACGCACAAATGGACGGGCTGGTCGCGGCCTTGATCCAGGTCTGGGAAAATCTGCGTTTAAACCGCGCCGCCTGACCGAGCGCGGCGCGGGGCCCAGGCGCCCCGCATTTTCTTTGGGAAGCACGCGACGCGCGTACATGTCGGCCCATTCAGGTCGCCGTGACGCCCTTAAACTTGGCGTCGTCCTCGCATTTCAGCACATCGGCCTGCTTGGCCCCATCGACTGGCGGATATTTGAGCCTGGCTGGCGGTTGAGCCGGTGCCACGGGCTGGGCGTAAGTCAGAATTTCCCCAAAGGGAACCGTGACGGCGGCTGCCTCGCGGCTCGATTCCTCGGCCTTTAACGCCAAGCCCCGGCCAGCACCTGCCGCTTAGGCCATTGAGGGCGACTCTTTCGCGAACATCACATTGACCGATTTATCGGAGCTCCGAGTGAGTCCGGCCATGCGCTTAGTCCGATAACCGCGCGAGGCCGAGCGGCGAACGACAGGACAATCTACGGGTGTATTTTTAAATTGGTAACAACCTTTCGTTAATCACGAGGCGCTAAAGTCGCAATTGCAATCTAGAATTGTATTCATGAAATCCGTTACACCAAAATGCAACCATTCAGGAGAGCCTCGATGAAACGCGCCCTAGCGAATATGCGGGTATGGCAAAAGACTTTGCTCCCGCTGGGTCTGATGGCCGTGACCACGATCTTTCTCACGATTTTCATGCTCCGCGGCGCGTCGAA
>JBJXGH010000095.1:0-12376 GCA_046153685.1 Alphaproteobacteria bacterium | reverse complement strand
CTTGCGCTCCTTTCCGGCCTCGCGGCGGTCCAGCCTCTCCTGATTCCGCCAAACAATCAGGGCTCGACCGATCCGGCGGGTAATCCTGGTCCTGTTCAGTCTATCCCGGAGAGCGCGCGCGGCTCGAGCGATCAAGCGGTCGCCTGGTTTGACGGCTCGGGTGCCTTGGGGCCCCCCTTGGGGGAGGCGCGAGGCGGCGGTTCGAATTTCGGCAATATAACTCCTCGCCCCGTCGTGGTGCCGCCCTTCCAGCCGCCGGTTCCACCTCCGTTACCGGCGAAAGTGCCGCGTTCCAAACATTGAACGAAAAAGGCCGCATCCCTTGGGACGCGGCCTTTTCCAGTAATTGGCTCCCCGGGCCGGACTCGAACCAGCGACCCAGCGGTTAACAGCCGCTTGCTCTACCGACTGAGCTACCGGGGAATGGGCGGAAACTAGGACCGTGCCGGCCAGGGGTCAAGGCACGCCGCCATCCGATTGGCGCGAGATGCCGACTAAGGCCCTAATCTGGCGGTCAGGCATGAACGCCGAGTAAAAATCCCGCCTTGGCGGCCCCGTCGCCTTCATGCACCATGGCGCCCATATCGGCCCATACGGACCGCGGAGGGGCATTTCGTGGCGACGACACGGGACTTGGTCGCGCGCAGCCCGGTACGCTTTGGCTATCGCATCACATCCTTGCGCAATTGGTATGCGGGCCCCGGATTTCGCGAAATCGAGCGTGATTTCGGTCTGAGCGAGTCGGAGACGAGCGTTCTGTTCTGCCTTGGGCATTTATCGGGCCTTCGGGCCAAGGATGTGAGCGCGTTGACCGGTCACCCGAAGAATAGCGTCAGCCGCGCGGTGCATGGTCTTTTGCGGAAGAATTTATTGCAGCAGCGGGCCGACCGAACCGATCGGCGCGAGAAAACCCTGCTGCCGACCGCCAGCGGCAAGGCCTTGTTTCGAAAAATCGTGCCGATCTTTCTCGCGCGGCAGAAATCCATGTTGTCTGCGCTGTCCGCGCGTGAGCGGCGCAGTTTCGATCGACTGCTCGACAAATTGGTCCAGAGTTTGCCGGAGTGGACACGGCTCTATTGACCGGCCTGGCACGGTCAGGGGCTTGCCGGCGGGCGGTGGCATATGGTTCCATCATGAACTATTCCGAGCAGCCCGAACGAATCGGGTAGGGGGTCTGGCGTGGGGCAATTCGGCTTTGGTCAACCCGTGCGTCGCGTGGAGGACGCGCGACTTCTCATGGGGCGCGGGCGCTATGTCGAGGACATCCGACTGCCTGGAGAGGTCCATGCCGTATTTGTGCGCTCGCCCCACGCCCATGCCAATATCCTTGCGATCGATGTCGAGGCGGCGAAGGCCGTTACGGGCGTGCTCGCGGTCTATACGGGCGCCGATCTCGCGCGCGCGGGCATCGGCAACCTGCCCTGCATCGCCAGCCTGACCGGCAAGGGCGGAAAGCCTCAAATCAATCCGCCCCGACCCGTGCTGGCCGTCGATCGGGCGCGCCACGTGGGCGAACCGGTCGTCGCGGTCGTTGCCGACACCATTGCCGCCGCGCGTGAGGCCGCCGAGGCGGTTGTCGTGGAGTGGGGGGCTCTGCCCGCCGTGGTCGAATTGCGGCAGGCGGTTTCAGAGGGTACGCCGCTCGTCTGGCCGCAGGCGCCGGGCAATGTCTCCCTCGATTGGGAAATCGGCGACCGCGCGGCGGCGGACGCCGCCTTTGCCGGCGCCGCGCACGTGACCCGGCTGGAACTCGTCAACAACCGTATCGTCGCAAGTCCCATCGAGACGCGCTGCGCGCTTGGGGAGTACGATGCGGGGCGCGAGCGCATGACGCTCCATACCGGCACGCAAGGCGGGCACAAACTGCGCGCCAAATTGGCGCACGATATCTTCGATGTTCCCGAGCAGAGCATCCGCGTGATCACGCCCGATGTCGGTGGCGGCTTTGGAATGAAGATCTATCTTTATCCCGAGCAGGTGCTGGTGCTTCACGCCGCCCGTCATTTGCAACGGCCCGTGCGGTGGTCGAGCGATAGGGCTGAAAGCTTCGTATCGGATGTCCAGGCCCGCGATCAGGTGACGCACGCGGAGCTGGCGCTCGACCGCGAGGGGAATTTCCTCGCGGTCCGAGCGCGCACCCTCGCCAATCTTGGCGCTCATATGTCGATGTACGGCGCCTATATCCCGACACAAGCCGGCCATCTGATCATGCCTTCGGTGTATCGCTGGCCGGCCCTTCATGCCGAGGTGAAGTGCGTCTTTACCAACACGGTTCCCGTGGACGCCTATCGCGGCGCGGGCAAGCCGGAGACCAACTACATCGTTGAACGGCTGATCGACGAAGCGGCGCGGGAGCTTGGTATAGATCCGGCGGAGCTGCGTCGACGCAATCTTGTTCCCTCGTCCGCCATGCCCTTCAAGACCGCGACCAAGATGGTGGTCGATAGCGGCGAGTTCGCCGCCAATCTTGATCGGGCGCTGGAACTGGCTGATAGGCCGGGCTTTGCCGCGCGCCGCCGCGCCGCCGCGGACCGCGGCATCCTTCGGGGCTTTGGCGTCGCCGCCTATATGGAAGACACCGTGCAGCGCTCCGAGGAAACGGCGACGGTGCGCGTCGATCCTCAAGGCGGCGTTCTGGTCCTGGTCGGCACGCAATCGAATGGCCAGGGCCACGAGACCACCTATGCCCAGATCGTGGCCGATCGCTTCGGCCTCGATATCGGCGATATTCGCGTAACCCAAGGCGATACCGACAATGTGCGGCACGGCCAGGGCACGGGCGGATCGCGTTCGCTGCACGCTGGCGGCGGGGCGTTGAAGCTTGCAGTCGATAAGATCGAGGATAAGGGCCGCCGCATTGCCGCCCACTTGCTTGAAGCCGCAGTCGCGGATGTGGGCGTGGCGGAAGGTGGATTTTCGATTTCAGGCACGGATCGGCGCGTGAGTTTCAAGGACGTGGCATCGGCGGCCTTCATGGCGCCCAAGCTGCCGAAAGACATGGAGCCGGGGTTCGAGGAATTCGCGACCTACTTGCCTACAGCACAGTCCTTCCCAAACGGCGTCCATGTCTGCGAGCTCGAAGTCGATCCGGAGACGGGCAAGATCACGCTCGCGCGTTACAGCGTGGTCGATGATTTCGGGCGAATCCTCAACCCGATGATCGTCGCCGGGCAGGTTCATGGCGGCGTTGCGCAGGGTCTGGGGCAGGCCGTGCACGAAGGTTGCGTGTACGATCCCGATTCCGGACAGATCCTGACGGGCTCATTGATGGATTACGGCCTGCCGCGCGCCGACGATATGCCGGCGTTCGATCTCGTTTTCAACGAAGTTCCGTGCGCCACAAATCCCTTGGGCGTGAAGGGTTGCGGCGAGGCAGGCGCCATCGTGGCGCCCTCGGCCGCGATCAACGCCCTGATCGATGCGCTCGCGCCTTTGGGCGTGCGCCATGTGGACATGCCTGCCACGCCCTCGCGGGTCTGGCAGGCGATTGAGACGGCAAAAGAGAAAAAAGGAAAGTCATGAGCAAGGTCGTTGGCATCGATGTTGGCGGAACGTTCACCGATCTCATGTTGGTGGACGAGGCATCGGGCATTGTTCGCGTCACCAAGGTTCCGACCACAATCGAGAACCAGGCGTTCGGCGTATTGAACGCAATCGATGCCGTGGGCGAAGGCTTTGCGGCACTCGCGTCCATCGTTCACGGCACGACGACGACGACCAATGCCATGCTGGAGCGCAAGATCGCCAAGGTCGGCGTTGTCACCACCAAGGGCTTTCGTGACGTTCTTGAACTCGGCCGTCGTACCCGGCCGCACGCCTACGGCATGACCGGGAATTTCCACCCGATCGTGCCGCGCGATCTGCGTCTTGAGGTGGATGAGCGCATCGATGCCGATGGCGGGATCGTCCAGCCGCTCGACGAGGCGGGTGTGGCGGCGGCGGTTAAGGCGCTGCTCGCGCAGGGCTGCGAGTCCCTGGTCGTCCACTTTTTCAATTCCTACATCAATCCGGCGCACGAACGGCGCGCGGCTGAAATCGCGCGCGCGTTGTGGCCCAATCCTTACGTGACCGCAGGCAGCGACATCTTGCCCCAATTCCGTGAGTACGAGCGCGGCGTGACGGCGACGGTGAACGCCGCAATCCGCCCTGTGCTCGACCGTTACATCAAGCGCCTGCGCCACGAGCTCGGCGGGCGGGGCTATTCCCACGATCTGCTGGTCATGCAGGGCAATGGCGGCACGGTTTCGTCCTCGGTCGTGGCGGAAGCCGCGGTGCATACAGTGCTCTCAGGCCCGGCTTCGGGCGTGAAGGCCGCAGCCTATACCGCCTTGGCCTCGGGTTTTCCCCATGTCGTGACCTACGACATGGGCGGCACCTCGACCGATGTGGCGCTGATCCGTGACGGCGTGCCTCAGACCACGACCGAATTCGAACTCGAATACGCCATGCCGATCCATGTTCCCATGGTTGATATCCACACCATTGGTTCGGGCGGCGGAAGCATCGCCTTTATCGACGATGCCGGAATTCTTCAAGTCGGCCCCGAGAGCGCGGGCGCCAAGCCCGGCCCCATCTGCTACGGGCGAGGCGGGGAGCGGCCGACGATCACGGACGCCAATCTCGTGCTCGGCCGGCTAAACGCGAAGAAATTGTTGTCGGTGGATAACGCGATTTCGATCGCGCATGTGGCCGCCATTATCGAACGAGAGATCGGCGCCAAGCTGGGCTTGGGTGCGGTTGAAGCCGCCGCCGCGATCGTGCGCATCGCCAACGACAAGATGGCGGGGGCTTTACGAATCGTGTCGCTCTCGCGCGGCCAGGACCCGAGGGATTTCGCGCTTTTCGCCTTTGGCGGGGCGGGGCCGCTCCACGCGTCGGCCTTGGCGCGCGAGCTTGCGATCCCGAAGGTTCTCGTGCCGGTGCGACCCGGCATCACCAGCGCGCTCGGTTGTCTGGTCGCCGATGTGCGCCACGACTACGTGCGCACGGTCAACAAGCCCGTACAGTCGCTCGATATCGCCCTTGTGCGTACCATTCTTGAGGAGCAGCGCTCCGAAGGTCGGCGGACCATCGAGGGCGAGCAGATTCCCATCGAGGGCATAGAATTCATTCACGCTGCGGATATGCAGTTCCAGGGACAGAGCCATGTTCTGACCGTGCCGCTCGACCAGGCGGCGGTGTCGCGCGACGCCATCCAGGCCATCTTCGAGAAGGCCTATTTCCGGCGCTTCGAGGTGGAATTGCCGGAGATTCGCGCGGTACTGGTCAATGTGCGCACCGCGGCCATCGGACGACGCAAGGGGGTCGATCTCAAGGCGCTCATCGATTGGGGGGCGCAAGGCAAGAGGCTCGAAGATGCGCGCGTGGATTCCCGCAAGGTGTTCTTCGACGGCGCTTGGCACGAGACACTCGTCTATCATCGCGAAAAATTGCCCAAGGCCGCGCGCTTCGACGGCCCGGCCATCGTCGAGCAGCTTGACACCACGACCATCGTCGAGCCGGGAAGCACCGTCGAAATGGATGCGGTCGGTAATTTGATCATCACCGTGCCCCAAGGAGCAGCGCGATGAGCGTGCACATCGATCCCGTCACCCTGGCGGTCGTCCAGAACGGCTTGATCCAGGTCTGCAACGAGATGGACATGGCCTTTCAGCGCGCCGCGTTCAGCCCGGTGATCTCGGAGGCCTTCGATCGCTCCGACGGCATCTACCATCGCGATAATGGCGAGCTCATCGCCCAAGGCGATCTCGGCTTGCCGATCTTCATGGGTACGATGCAGTACGGCACCCGCTCGGTCATCGAGCGCGCCAAGGATGTTCGCCCGGGCGACATGTACATCGCCAACGACCCCTATTTGGGCGGCACGCATCTTATGGACGTGCGCTTCTACCGGCCGTTCTTCTATCGCGGCGAATTGTTCTGTTGGCTCGCCAATACCGGGCACTGGCGCGACACAGGCGGCGCCGTCCCAGGCGGATTTTCGGCGCAAGCCACCGATGTCGAGATGGAAGGGTTGCGATTGCCGCCGGTGAAGCTTGTGAAGGAAGGCAAGATGGACGAGGAAATCCTGTCCATCGTTCTGTCGAACATCCGCACGGCCGACCAGACCATCGGCGATATCAAGGCCCAGGCCGCGGCGTTGTCCATCGGCGATAAGCGCCTGACCGCGCTCATGGACCGCTATGGCCGCGACACCGTCGAGGCGTCCATCATTGAACTCAAACGCCGCGCCGCCCAGCAGATGCGCGCCAAGATCGCCCAGATTCCAGATGGCACGTATTCGGGTGAGGCCTTCCTCGATTCCGACGGCGTGGTCAACGAGCCGCTCCGCATCTCTCTCGAGCTCAAGATCGCGGGCTCGGAGATGCATGTCGATATGTCAAAATCGAGTCCGCCGTGCATGGGGCCGATGAACTGCGTGATCGCGACCACGCGCTCGGCGGTCTATATCGCGATGAAGCATATCTTCCCCGACGTGCCGCTGAACGCGGGTACTTTCGAGCCCATTCACATCACGGATCCCGAAGGTACGTTCCTGTATGCCAAATACCCGCGGCCCGTTTCGGGCTGCGCGGCCGAGGTTAGTCAGCGCATCTGCGAGGCCATGTTCGCGACCCTGGCCAAGGTCATCCCCGATAAATTGTTTGCAGCGCCCGCGGGAACGAGCGGCAATTTTGCTCTAGGCGGGCATGACCCGGTGCGCAACCGCAATTACGTGATGTACATTTTTTCGGGCGGCGGTTACGGCGGTTGGTACGCGGGCGACGGAATTTCGAACGGCTGCTCGACCATCGGTATTTCCAAGACTCAGCCCTTGGAAGTCATGGAGCAGTTCTATCCGATCCTGTTCGAGGAATATTCCCTGCGCGAGGGCTCGGGCGGAGCCGGCCGGAACCGCGGCGGTTTCGGGGTGAATTACCGGGTGCGCCTGCGGCGCGGCACCGCCATCGCTTCGTTCGTGATGGACCATGGGCGCGTGGGGCCGCAAGGCGTGCAGGGCGGAGCGGATGGCGGGCCGAATACGGTAGTGGTGCGCCGCCAAGGTCAGGCGGATTACTTCTTGCCGCACTTTTCAAAGGACCAGGGCCTGCACATGGCGGAAGGCGATGTCGTGCTGGTCGGAACGCCTGGCGGCGGCGGCTTCGGCGACGCCCTCGAACGCGCGCCCGAACAGGTTCGCCGCGACGTGGCGCTGGGGTACTATACCTCCGAGCAGGCGTCGAAGATGTACGGGGTGGTTGTCGATACCGCGGGCAAGGCTGTGGACCCGGGCGGGACCTCGGCCCTGCGCAAGCGAATGGGTGCAGGGACGGCGTAACGCTCGATCTTTGACCTAGAACCCTGGAACGTGGAGGGCTTCGTGCAGAACACCGTATTTCCGAAAAGCGGCATCCCGTGGGCGGAATTGCACGGCGTGATGCAGGATATCCGTCTTCAGGATTCGAAGTGGCACGACGGCCGCATGGCCATGTCGTCCTATGTCGTGGACGACGATCTATTGAAGGTCAGCCACGACGCCTATCTCATGTTCCTGGTCGAGAACGCGCTGTATTCGGGCGAGATGGCGAAGAAACGCAAGGTCGGCTTCGCTTCGCTGACCATGTTCCAGGACGAAATCCTGAAGATGGCGCTCGAGATCCTGAACGCGCCCGAGGGTGCCGGCGGGCAGATCACCACGGGCGGGACGGAGAGTGTGCTCCTCGCGGTGCTGGGCGCGCGCGAATGGGCGCGCAAAAATCGCCCCGACATCAAGCAGCCGCGCATTGTTTTGCCGCGCACGGCGCATCCGGCCTTCAACAAGGGCGCGCATTATTTCGGCCTCAAGGTCACGCGCATCCCCCAACGCAGCGATGACTGCAGGGCCGATGTCGCCGCGATGGAAGCCGCGCTTGGCGACGATGTCGTCATGATGGTGGGCTCGGCGCCCTGTTATCCCTTCGGCGTCATTGACCCCATCGCGGAATTGGCCACGGTCGCGGCCAAGCGGGACATCTGGTTCCACGTCGATGCCTGTGTCGGCGGCTATGTCGCCCCTTTCGTGAAGAAACTCGGCTTTCCCGTGACCGATTTCGATTTGGGCGTGCCGGGCGTGTGGTCGGTCTCGGCCGATTTGCACAAATACGGCTACGCGCCGAAAAACATTTCGACCCTCTTGGTGCGCGACGCGGCGCTGAAGGACTATTTCACGTTCTATTTCGAAGATTGGCCCTACGGCACCTACACCACTCCCACCATCGGCGGCTCGCGCACGGGCGGGGCCTTGGCCGGCGCCTGGACCACGCTCAAATATCTCGGCGAGGACGGCTATCTCAAGGCCGCCAAGACCATCATGGACGTGCGCCAAAGGGTGTTCGATGCCTTGAAGTCCATCGGCGGATTCGAGATCCGGGGCAACCCCGATATCGGCCTGGTCAATTTCGGCTCGAATGCGTTCGACATCTATGCCGTCGCCGACGGCATGGGGGCGAAGGGCTGGGCGGTTGCGCGCGCGCGCGAACCGCACGGCATGCACCTCGCGCTCAACCCGATTCACGCCAAGGCCATTGATGCCTATGTGAATGACTTGTCGGATGTCGTGGCCGCGGTGAAAAAGGGCAAGATCGCGGGCAGCACGGACAAGGTGGTGTACGCGGGCTAGACTTACGGTTGGCTTCGCATGGGAAAACGGCGCCGGGGTATTTCGGCGCCGTTTTCAAATTTGCGCCCTCGCGGCTAGCGTTTGGGCGCGGTCTGTCCGCGCGGCGGCAATTCGAGGATTTCCGCGGCACGCTTGGGCTCGGCGGGCTCGAAGCCCAGCTCGCGCACGATGCGCACGGCCTTTTCGACCAGTTGCGCGTTGGTGCCGAATACGCCCTTTTCGAGGTATAGATTATCCTCGAGGCCGACGCGCACCTGGCCTCCGAGATTGACCGCCTGGGCAACCATGGGGAATTCCCAGCGCGAGATTCCGAAGGCCGCCCACTTGGCATTGGCAGGCAGCAAGTTCCGCATGGTTGCCATGACCTCCGGCGTGGCCGGAGCGCTCCAATCGATTCCCAGGCATAGCTGGAACAGCGGCGGGGCTTCGATGAGGCCGTCCTCGATCAATTTGCGGGCCAGCATGATATGGCCCATCTCGAAGCACTCAATTTCGGGCTTCACGCCCAGCTCCTTGATCTTTTTCGCCATAACGCGGAGATGGGCGGGAGTGTTCATGAACACGCTCTCGCCGAAATTCATCGTGCCGCAATCGAGGGTGGCGATATCGGGGCGCAATTCCTCGATATGCACCAAGCGGTCCATGGGCTTCATGATCGTCGTGCCTGGGCCGCCGATTTTGGGGTTGTCTTCGCTGGGCACATAGCGGCCGCCTTCGCCGGTCGTGAGATTGATCAGCACGTCCGAACCCGAATCCCGGATGCGCTGCACCACCTCGCGGAACAGGGCGGGGTCGTAGATCCGTTGGCCAGTCTTGGGATCGCGCACGTGAATATGCGTCACCGCCGCCCCCGCCTTGCGCGCCTCGATGCAGGCATCGGCGATCTGCTTGGGCGTGATCGGAAAATTCGGGTGCTTCTGGAAATTGTTGTGCGCGCCGGTGACGGCGCAAGTGACGACCACGTCTTGGGCCATGGAGTTCCCCCTTATGAAAAGCGCCGCCAGCCTAGTATGGCCCATGCGGGGAGCCAATATCGATGCGCGAGATCTAGCGGGATGCAATCATCAAAAGGATCGGCGCGTCCGCGCGCCACGAGGATTGGAGGCCGGGGCCGGAATCGAACCGACGTACGGGGATTTGCAGTCCCCTGCATGGCCACTCTGCCACCCGGCCCATCCAAGCGCGGCGCGTGCGGTATAGGCATCGCCAACCCCGGGGGTCAAGGCTTTGGCACTGCGCGCGGTCTCGTAGCCATGCGCGGAACGCGCTTGTGGGGGGAAGGTCACAGGTCTATTAAGTTAGCGCTCGGGGTTGCAATCCCCGCTTGACGTTTTAGCCACAAGATGTTGTAGTCAAATGTCAAAATTTGCAGCAGCGCGTCATAATATGGTGGAAAGCCAGATTCGCACGAATAAGGTCACCGACCCCGGCCTTCTTGGGGCGCTCCTTGAGGTCCCGCGCGAGAATTTTGTGCCGGCAGCGCTCCAGGGAATCGCCTATGTGGACGAAGACCTGGATTTGGGCGGCGGCCGTTTTCTCATGGAACCCATGGTCATGGCGCGGCTCATTCAGATCGCTGAGCCGCGCGCCGGCGACAAGGCTCTCGTGATCGGCTGTTCGTCGGGCTATTCGACGGCGGTTCTGGGGCGGCTCTGTGCCTCCGTGGTCGCGGTTGAAAGCGACGGCATGCTCGCATCCCAGGCCGCGCGCACGCTGGCGGATCTGGGTTTGACGAACGCGGTGGTCGAGCGCGGCGCGCTCGATGACGGCTGCGCCGTGCGTGGCCCGTATGAAGTGATCTTGTTCGACGGCGCGATCGAAATTCTTCCGGAAGCGATTCTCGATCAATTGGCCGAAGGCGGACGCTTGGTGGGGGTCGTGATCGAGCGCGGCATCGGTCGCGGGACCTTGGTTTTGCGGCGCGGCGGCGTGATTTCGCGTCGTTCCGTTTTTGACGCGGCGGTGCCAACCCTTCCGGGGTTCCGCGCGCCTCCGGGCTTCGTGTTTTAATTCGGGCCGATGCGTATACGTCGGGCCGTCCTGTTCAAGGAGAGTGCCATGTGGCGGCCAAGCTATCGCGGCGCGGTATCGGCGGCGGCACTTGCGGCAGGCTTGGGCTGGGCCATTGCGGCCCATGGGCAGACACTCGACGATGCCTTGATCAAGACCTATCAGAACAATCCGACCATCGGCGCCCAGCGCGCGCGTCTGCGTTCGACCGATGAACAAGTGCCCCGCGCCCTGTCCAATTGGCGCCCCACCGTTTCGCTTCAAGTGGAGGCCGGCAAGGGCCTCGAATCGTCCGAGATAAACGCCGCCGACCGATCATCCGTCTCGAAGCAATCCGAGAATCGTTCGGAGCGCATCTATGGCCTGACCATCACTCAACCGCTGTTCCGCGGCTTCCGTACGACGGCGGAAACCGAGCGCGCCGAGCACCGTGTTACGGCGGAACGCGCCCGCCTGATCGGTATCGAACAAACGGTGTTGCGCGATGCGATCATCGCCTATCTCAACGTCGTGCGCGACGAGGCGGTGCTCGATCTCAACATCAATAACGAGAGAGTGCTAAAGAAACAGCTTGAGGCGACGATTGATCGCTTCGAGGTCGGCGAGGTCACGCGCACCGACGTGGCGCAGGCCGAGGCTCGCCATGCCCGCGCGACCGCCGAGCGCGTTCAGTCCGAGGGCCAGCTCGAGGCTGCGCGCGCGGGTTATCTGCGACTGATCGGCGAGACGCCCGGGAAGTTGTCCGAACCGCCGGTTCCCAGGGATTTGCCGCTTTCGCTCAAGGACGCGCTCGAATCGGCGCGCGCCCGCAATCCGGCCGTCGTTGCAGCGGATTTCGACCAACGTTCCGCCGAGGCGGACGTCGATCTGGTTGCGGGCGAGGGCTTGCCGACCATGAATCTCATCGGTTCTTTCACCAAGAGCGACAATACGTCCGCCGTTTATAGCCGCAGCGCCGAAGGCCGAGCGATCGCCCGGCTGACCGTGCCGCTCTATCAGCAAGGCGCCGTCGATGCGCGTTTGCGAGAATCCAAACAGATATCCAGCCAGCGCAAGACCCAGATCGAGGAGGCAAGGCGCCAAGTCATGGAAGACACCATTTCCGCTTGGGAGGAAATGATGTCTGCCCGAGCGCGCGTGGTGTCGTTCACCAAGGAGGCCGAGGCCAATCGGATTGCCCTCGAAGGCGTGGAGCAGGAAGCGGCTGCCGGCTTGCGAACGGTGCTCGATGTTTTGGACGCCGAGCAGGAATTGCGCGATGCGCGCGTCAATCTGGTGCGTGCCCGCCGCGATCACGTGGTGGCGGCCTATCGGGTGCGCCAGGCCGTTGGAAATTTGACCGCCCGCGATCTCGGCTTGCCGGTCGATCTCTACGATCCGGCAGCTTATTATACCAAGGTTCGGGACAAGATTTGGGGCTCCAGTATCGAAGATTAATGAGCCCTTGTCGGTAACTCCTTGTAAAGACTAGTATCGAAGGATAATATCCACAGCGCGCTGGCGAGTCCGGTGGCGCAACGGATGTATTTTTCGAGGGAGCGATCCGGTGGCCGAAGCCAAATCCCAGCAGGATCCATCGATGGAGGAGATTCTCGCCTCCATTCGGAAGATCATTGCCGACGATGGGTCCGAAACCCCTCCCGAGAGCAAGCCGGAGCGCGTGGCTGACGTTATCGACTTGACCGAGGTGGTCGAGGAAGGCAAGGCGCTCGCCGCCAAGGGAATTTC
>JBJXGH010000073.1:0-5073 GCA_046153685.1 Alphaproteobacteria bacterium | reverse complement strand
CCGCCCGCCCCGCACGCGACCGCTTCCCGGCAAGCGGCCACAAGCACGCCGCCCCGAAGCGGACGCGAGGCAGCCGCGCGCGATGACGCGAAATCGCCCGACATGGCCGGGTTTACCCTTGAGCGCGAGCGCGACACCGTCCGCATTCGTGCGACGGCCCAAGGCGGGATGGCGGCGTTCCACCGGGCCGGCGCGCTTTGGCTCGTCTTTGCCGAAATGCCGCCTGCCGATCTGGCCGCGCTCGAAAAGACGCTCAAGGGCCTCGCCGGCTCGGCAGCGCGCGTGACGGGTACGGGCGGGGCTGCCATTCGAATCGCGGGCGCGGATACCCTCCAACCCCTGTTGCGCCGCGAATCCGGCGTTTGGCATATCGAACTCTCGAAGAATCGCGCGCCGCCGCCACTCGCCGTGATGGCGGATGTCAATCCGCACCCGATGGACGGCGGCATCTTGCTTGCCGCTTCGGGCATAGGGGGAGTCGTCGAGTTCAAGGATCCCGAGGTTGGCGACCGCCTGCTGGCCGCGCTCGCGGTCGAGGCGGGTTACGGCCATCCGGGCGAACGCGAGCTTGCACAGTTTAAAATTCTTTCGTCCCGGCAGGGTCTGGTTCTAGTGCCGTTCGGCGATGCCCTCGTGGCGGCGCGCGCGGATGGCGGATTGTTGCTTGCGGGTATGGGCGAGGTCGCCGCGGCGCCGTCTGCGCCGGCGATCGCGATTGCCGCCACCGTCACCGCCGAAAAGCGCCTGTTCGATTTTCGGGGCTGGCAGCGTGAGGATTTGGGCGACACGGTTTCGGGCTCGAAGACCTTACGTCGGGCGGCGGCCCTGGCCAAACCAGAGCAGCGCAACGCCGCGCGGCTCGACCTGGCGCATTTTCTGTTCGCCCGCGGTTTGCCGCACGACGCGCTTGCCGCGCTTGAAACCATAGTGCGCGAGGCACCAACCTTGGCCGAGATGCCGGATATTCGCGCTCTGCGTGGGGCGCTTCGCCTGCTGGCGCACCAGCACGACGAGGCACGCAAGGAATTGGCCGCGCCCGCGCTTGACGCCTCGCGCGAGGCCGCGCTTTGGCGCGCGTTGTTGGCCGCGCGCACGGGTGAAACGGCGACGGCCATGCGCGGCTTTGCCCACGGTGTTTCGCTGCTGCCTGGCTATCCCCAACCTTACAAATCGCAATTCGCCCTGGCCGCGGCCGAAGCGGCGCTCGATGAGGGCGAGGGTCACCAGGTCGCGGTCTATCTCGACACACTGAAGAACGAGACCCTGTCGCCGAGCGAGCGCATGTCCGCGCAAGTCTTTCGCGGTCGCGCGCTCGCGTCCACAGAACGGGCAGAGGACGGGATGCGCTTGCTTCAGCGCGCACGGCGCAACGGCGATCCGAAGAACGTGGCGCGCGCGGCGCTGGCTCAGGTCGAGGCGGGCCTCGCATCGGGTAAGCTAGAGCGCGAAAACGCCATCGCGGAGCTCGAGGCCGCCCGCTATGCTTGGCGCGGCGACGCCACGGAATTGGCCATCCTCCGCCGTCTGGCGGCGCTGCATTTCGAGGCGGGGCAGACGCGCAAGGGTCTGAACGCTCTCAAGACCGCCGCGACCTATTTCCCCGGCCATCGCGAGGCGCCGGCGATTGTACGCGACATGGGCGAGGCGTTTGCACGCGCCTTCCTCGATGGCTTTGCCGATAAAATGCCGCTGGTTTCGGCCCTGGCGCTCTATAACGACTTTAGCGAATTGTCGCCGAGCGGCGCTAAGGGCGAGGAAATCGTCCAGCGTCTCGGGCAGCGCTTGGTCCAGCTCGACCTTCTAGACCAGGCCGCAGCCCTGTACGACCGTCAACTCGCCGGGCGTGTGGCGGGCGAGGCGCGCGCGCGCATGGGCGCAGAGCTTGCCGCAATTCGCCTGGCCGACGAAAAGCCGCAGGCGGCGCTTCGCGCCATCGATAGCAGCGGCGGGGTGGAGCTATCGTCCGAACTTGCGCGCCGCCGGGCAGGTTTGCGTGCCCGGGCGCTTGCCGGCCTTGGCCGATTCGAAGAGGCGACGGCGCTTTTGCATGCCGATGACGGGACACAGGCGCAACTGCTCGCCGAATTGTTGTGGACTGGCAAGCAATGGCCGGCGCTGTCGGCGTCGTGCCGCGCGGCGAACGCGTCCGCTCAAGCGAAAGAGGACGGCCTGACGGCAGGCGAAGAACAGGGTCTCATGCGCTGCGCGGTCGCGATGTCCTTGGCGGGGGACGAGACCGGCCTTGCCGCGGTGCGCGGCAAGTTCGGCGTGGCGCTATCCAAAGGTGCCATGAAGGATGCGTTCCTCGCCGTTTCGGCGAAACCCTCGGCGCCCGATTTGATCGTGCTCGCGGCGCAACTCGGCGACATGAAGTCGTTCAAGGCCCTCGCACAGAAGGCCGCGCCCTAGCCGCGCGCGGCCCATGATTTTGTCGCGGCGAAGTGCCGGGACATGACGTTTCGGCGAGAGAGGGGGCGCTTTGACAAGTGGGCGCCAAGCGCGGACCATGGCGCCGCCAATCCAAAGGGGGCGCGAATGAAATTTGTCTTGCTGGCGACCGTGAGTTCGGACGGTGCCAAGAAACTCAAGAAGCGCGGCGCGGCTGCCGCGAAAAAGGTCAAGGAACTCGGCATCAAGGTCGAGGCGGTCCATTACATGAACGGACCGTACGACTTCGTCGAGGTGGTCGAAGCGCCCAATGGCGAGGCGGTGCTCGCGCTTTCGGCGTGGTGGGCCAAGGGCGGCTATGGCGGCATGGTCTCCATGCCCGCGCACGATTCGGCGGCGATGAAGCGCGCCGATTCGAAGGCCCGTTGATCGCCCCAGCGAAGGAACAGAGCCATGAAATTCGTCGTTTTCGGCAAGGTCAGCCCGCAAGGCGCCAAGAAATACAAGGAGCGCGGTCCGCGCGCCGCCGCCAAGGCCAAATCCTTGGGCATTAAGCTCGACTACATGTATTACACGCAAGGCGAGTACGATATCGTCGAACTGCTCGACGCTCCGAGCGCGAACGCCATGCTCGCCCACACGCTCTGGTACAAGAAGCAGGGCTACGGCACGTTGATGGCCTATCCGGTGTTCGAGCGCGACGCCATGCTTTGGGCCGAGACTCACTCGAACAAGAAGGTCTGATCCCGCCGAATAGCGCTGCGGTCCTCGCTATACGTAGGCATTGCCCGAGGTCCGGCAGGGCCTAGCAAAGTCACGGAAACACCGCCTGGATGACGCCCAGGCGGTGTTTTTTTACCGGTATATTTCAATTGCGCATGCCATGTACGCATGGGCCGCGTGCGCGGCATCTTGCCATCGCGCACGGCGTTCAATCGAGCGCCTTGAGCGCCTCCAAAACTTCATCGATATGGCCCGGAACCTTGACCTTGCGCCAGGCATTTCGAATGACGCCCTGCTTGTCGATGAGAAACGTCGCCCGTTCCATACCCATATACGAGCGGCCGTACATCGATTTCTTGATCCATGTGCCGTAGGCGGCCGAGACCTTGCCATCCTCGTCGGCGCCGAGCGCGAAGGGCAGCTTATACTTGTCCTTGAAGCCATCATGGCTTTTGACGCTGTCGCGCGATACGCCGATCACGACGGCATTGAGCTTCTTGAATTTGGGGTGCAGGTCGCGGAAGGCGCAGGCCTGCGCGGTGCAGCCCGAGGTGTTGTCCTTCGGATAAAAATACAGCACCACATTCTTACCTTTGAGCGCCGCCAATTTGATGGCGCTGGCGCCATCGGTTTGGAGATGGAAGGCCGGGGCGCGATCGCCGACTTCGATGGTCATGGGGTGTCTCCTGTGGTTGGCGCGGCGGATTTGACAGGCGAGGCGGGGGCGATCGAAAGGCTCTTTGCGGCGGCGCGGGCCGGAATCTCGATCAGAGTCTCAAATATAGTTTGCATGCGCGCGGCTGTCGCGTCCATGCGGGGGCCTAGCGCGGCAAAATCGGTGACATCGCCCGCGCGCATGAGCAGTGCCTTGAGGGTCGCGGTCGCTTGGCCTTCATCGAAGGGGCCTTCGACCGTGAGGCGCAGGAGGCCCTGCACGCGCGACCAAAGGCGCCAGGCTTCCAAGACATCGCGCACGTCATCGGGCGCGAGGCGGCCCAAGGCGGCGAGGTGGGTGATGGCGTCCGCGATGTTCGTCGGCCTTGTTTCGCCCGTGGCGGCCGGCGCGTGCAACAACAGGGCTTGGACGAGAAATTCCACGTCCACGAGACCGCCGGGGCGGTGCTTCACGTCCCAGCCATCGGCCCGGCCGTGTTCGCGCGCCACCCGCGCGCGCATATCGGCGACGTCCGACAGCAGGCGCGCCGCGTCGCGCGGCGCCGCCAGCACGGCGCGGATTTCAGCTTCGACCCGCGCGCTGAGTTCGGCGGGGCCGCGGATCACGCGTGCGCGCGTCAGCGCCATGTGCTCCCACGTCCACGCCGATTCGCGCTGGTATTTGACGAATGCGGCCAGGCTCGAGGCGATCGGGCCCTTGCGCCCCGACGGCCTGAGGCGCATGTCGACCTCGAACAATGCGCCTTCCTCGGTCATCGCCGTGACGGCGTTCAGGAAATATTGCGATAGGCGGGCGAAATAATGCCCGGCCGCCAGCGGGCGCGGGCCGTCGGAGACGGCGAATTCGTCCGGTGCGTCGTAAACGAACAGCAAGTCGAGATCGGATGTCACCGTCATCTCGCGGCCACCGAGCTTGCCGAGGCCGACCACGACCATGGCGCCGCCGGACACGCGGCCGTGACGGTGTTCAAATTCGCTTTCGGATGAAGCAGCCAGGGCGCCGAGCGCGATATCGGCGATGTCCGCGAGCGCCGTGCCCGCGCGCAAGGCATCTATCGTCCCGCGCAACATCTGCACGCCGATTTGAAAGCGCCGGTCATTGGTCCAACGCCGAACCGCGCCCAGCCTGTCCTCGAAATCGCGCGCTTGGCCGAGCGCGGTTTCGAGGTCTTCCGCCATGGCCGCGCGCTCGGGAATGCGGTCGAAGAACCCGGGCAACAACACCGCTTCGAGCGCCGCCGGCCGACGGCTGAGATGGGTGGCCAGGCGCGGCGCGTCGCCCATGAT
>JBJXGH010000054.1:0-58950 GCA_046153685.1 Alphaproteobacteria bacterium | reverse complement strand
GCCTGATGGCGCGGCCGGGGGTCTTTACCATTCCCGCAGGCGTGGCGTTTCTCGACGTCCTCGCGCGGGGCGTGCTCGAGCAGGCGCGGGGCGAGGCCTTCGCACTTGCCGACACGCTCATAATGCTGCCCACGCGCCGCTCCGCGCGCGCGCTGGCCGAGGCGTTCTTGCGCGTGAGCGGCGGGACGGCGCTGGCTTTGCCGCGCGTCCTGACGCTTGGCGATATCGATGACGGCGAGCCCTGGCCGTTCGATGACGGCGTGGCGGGAGCGGAAGCGCGGGACGTTCCGCCGGCGATTTCCCAAACCCGGCGGCTATTGCTTCTTGCGCGCTTGGTGCAGGGCTTCCGGTCCGACGGTGCGCCCCGCACGGCCGGGCAAGCCGTGCGTCTTGCCCGCGAACTTGCGCTGCTTCTCGACCGGGTCGAAACCGAGCGCGTCGATTTTTCTCGTCTCGGCGATCTCGTGCCCGAGCGCTTCGCGGATCACTGGAAACTGACGCTCGAATTCCTTTCGATCGTAACCGAAGCCTGGCCAAAAATTCTTGCTGCGGAAGGCGTGATCGATCCGGCAAACCGCCAGGATTTGGTGCTGACCGCGCGCGCGGATCATTGGCGGAAATTTCCGCCGGCCGGCCGCGTGATCGCGGCCGGATCGACCGGCAGTATCCCGGCGACCGCCGATGTTCTGGATGCGGTCGCGCGTCTGCCGCAAGGCGCCGTCGTGCTGCCGGCGCTCGACCGCGAAATCGACGACGAAAGCTGGGCGCAGCTCGCGCCCAGCCATCCGCAATTCGGCCTCGCGCGCCTTCTTGCGCGCCTGGGCATCGACCGCGACCAGGTCGAGGATTGGCCGGGCGATTTCGATCCGCCGCCTTCTCCGGGCCGGGCGCGGTTGGTGGCCGAGACCATGCGCCCAGCGGCCACGACCGAGCACTGGCGCCAGCTTTCCAAGATTTCGCGCGATGCGGCCGAGGGCTTGCGGCGCATCGATTGCCCGGGTCCCGCCGAGGAGGCGCAGGTGATCGCCCTCTTGTTGCGCGAGGCGCTGGAGATTCCCGGACGGACCGCTTCGCTCGTCACTTCCGACCGCGGCCTTGCGCGCCGAGTTGCCGCGGAGCTTGGAAGATGGCGCATCGATATCGACGATTCGGCGGGCCTGCCCCTTGGCGCCACGCCGCCGGGCGTGTTCCTGCGCCTGACCGCGGCGATGGCCGAGGACCGCTTCGCGCCGATAGCGCTTCTGGCGGCGTTGAAGCATCCCCTTGCCGCGTGCGGCTTTTCGCCCGGCGCCTTTCGCGCGCAAACCCGCGCGCTCGAGGCGGCTGTCCTGCGCGGCCCGCGCCCGGCCCAAGGCATTGCCGGTTTGCGATCGGCGCTTGAAGCTGCCCGTCTTGCGCCGCGCGCGCGGGGCGAGCTTGGGCGCATGATCGACGCCTTGGAAGGCGCGGCGGCGCCATTCGTGGCGGCCTTGGCGGATGGCGGGGCCGATCTTGGCGCGCTTTTGCGTGCGCATGTGGCCTTTGCCGAGGCGCTCGCGGCGACGACGGAGGAAGACGGCGCCTCGCGGCTCTGGGCGGGCGAGGCGGGCGAGGTGGCCGCGCGTTTTGTAGGGGATCTGGCCGATGGGGCGGCGCGCGGCGCGCCCGCGCTCGGCGCCACGGGCGGCTCGTACGCGGCGTTGCTGGATGACTTGATGGACGGCGCCGTGGTGCGGCCGCGCCATGCCAGCCATCCGCGCCTGCGCATCCTGGGGCCGCTCGAAGCGCGCATGCAGCAGGCGGACCTGACCGTGCTCGGCGGCTTGAACGAGGGCACCTGGCCGCGCCACACCCAGCCCGATCCCTGGCTGTCGCGCCCCATGCAGCTCACATTCGGCCTGCCCGAGCCCGAGCGGCGCGTCGGTCTGGCGGCGCACGATTTCGCGGTCGCGCTGGCGGCGCCCGGGGTGGTGCTGACGCGCGCCACGCGCGGCGAGGGCACGCCGACCGTGCCGTCGCGCTGGCTTGCCAGGCTCGAAGCCGTGCTGCGCGGCGCCAATCTGTTCGAACCGATGCAAGCGGCGCGGCGCTGGATCGATTCGCCGGTTCTGCCCCTGGCGGCGATGCTTGACGGCCCCGATACCGCGGCGCGCGCGTTTCCGCCGGTCGAACGCCCCGCGCCCCGGCCGCCGCTGTCCGCCCGCCCGCGCGAGCTGAGCGTGACCGAGATTCGCCGCCTGATGCGCGATCCCTATGCCGTTTACGCGCGGCGCATCCTGCGCCTCGAAGCGCTTGAGGACATCGACGAAGCAGCCGACGCCGCCACGCGCGGACAGATCGTTCATCGCGTGCTCCATCGCTTTCTTCGCGATCATCCCGATCGCCTGCCCGAGGACGCCTTGGGGCGCCTGCTCGCCATTGGAAGGCGCGAGTTCGACGAGGCCGCCGTCCGCCCCGCCGTGCGCGCGCTGTGGTGGCCGCGCCTTGTGCGGATCGCCGAATGGTTCGTGGCGACGCAATCGGCTCGCACCGAGCGCGTCGCCGCCACCGAATGCACGGGCCGGCTCGAATGGGATGCGCCGCGTGGACGCTTTGCGCTCGTCGCGCGCGCCGACCGCATCGATGTCCTGGCCGATGGCCGACTTGCGATCATCGATTACAAGACCGGCGGCGTGCCGAAGACGAACGACGTCGTAAGCGGCGACCAGCCGCAATTGCCGCTCGAGGCCGCCATCGCCACTTCGGGTGGATTTGCGGGTGTGCCGGGCGCGGAAGTGGCCGAGCTCGCCTATTGGGAGCTGACGGGCGGCGCGGCGCCGGGGCAAATCACGGTCATCAATGGTGACGCCGCGCCCTTGGGCGAGGCGGCGCGCGAAGGTCTTGCACGGCTCGTTGCCGCGTTCGACGACGAGGCGCAGCCCTATACCGCCTCCGACGATCCCGATTTCGGTGAATACGCCCATCTCTCGCGGGTGAAGGAATGGTCGTGAGCGTCCCGCCCGCGTCCGCGGCGGCCGAAAACGCCCGCGTCGGTCGCTTGCAGCGCTCGGCCGCCGATCCCGATTCCTCGATCTGGGTCGCGGCCTCCGCCGGCTCGGGCAAGACCAAGGTTCTGGCCGACCGGGTGCTGCGCTTGCTGCTGGGCGGCGCCAAGCCCGAGCGCATCCTGTGCTTGACGTTCACGCGTGCGGCGGCGGCCGAGATGGCCAACCGCATCAATCTCATTCTTGCCAAATGGGCCGTCATGCCCGAGGACGCATTGGCGAAGGCGCTCGCGGAATTGACCGGCGATGGCGTCGGCGACGGCGAGCGTGCGCGCTTTGCCCGGCGGTTATTCGCCCAGGTGCTCGATGCACCCTTCGGTTTGCGCATCCAAACCATCCACGCTTTTTGCCAATCCTTGATCGCGCGCTTTCCGCTCGAGGCGGGTGTCGCGCCCCATTTCGAGGCGATCGACGAGCGTTCGGCGGACGAAGCCCTCGCCCAGGCGCGCGATGGCGCCTTCGCGGACGCAGGCAACGAATCCGCCATTTCGCTTCTGGCCCGGCACGGCAACGAGGCGCGGCTTTCCGAATTGATCGGCAAGCTGATCAAGACGCGCGGCAAACTGGCCTCCGCCCTCGATGCCCATGGCGACGCGGAGGGGGTCGGGCGCGCGGTCGGCCGCCATCTTGGTTTGTGCGCCGGCGAAAGCACGGCTCAAGCCCTGGCGGCATTCGGCCGAGCGGACGAATTCGACGGCGTGAATCTCGCGCGCGCGGCCAAGGCGCTGGCCGAGGGCGCGGTCATCGACCAAGCCGCGTCCGCGCGCATCGCCGCCTGGCTCGCTGACGAGGGCGTGCGCGCCGAGCGCTTCGACGATTACGCCTTGGCCTTCTTCACGAAGGACGGCGAGGTGCGTAAGAAGCTCGCGACCAAGAAGGTCGTCATGATCTGGCCGGCGATTCTCGACGTCATGGCGAAGGAGGCCGAGCGCGTGGCGGGGACGCGCGCGCGCCTGCAATCGATTGCCGTGGCCGAGGCAACGGGCGCGCTCGTCGCGCTTGGCGCCGATATCCTGACGCGCTACCGCGACCATAAGCGCCGCTACGCCAAACTCGATTACGACGATCTCATCCTGGGCGCGCGTCGGCTTGTCGCCGAGGGCGGGCGCGCCGCCTGGGTGCTTTACAAGCTCGACGGCGGTATCGATCACGTGCTCGTCGATGAAGCGCAGGATACGAGCCCCGAGCAGTGGCAGATCATCGGCGCCTTGACCGAGGAATTTTTTGCCGGCGAAGGCGCGCGTGCGCGCGGGCGCAGCATCTTCGCGGTCGGCGATCCCAAGCAATCGATCTTCAGTTTTCAGGGCGTCGAGCCGACGAAATTCGCCGAGGTGCGCGACGGCCTGGCCGCGCGCGCGCGCGCCGCTGGCGCGCCGTGGCAGGAAATCGGCCTCGACGTATCGTTCCGTTCGACCGCCGCCGTGCTCGGCGCCGTGGACGCGGTGTTCGCGCACGCGCAGGCGCGCGATGGCGTTGCCGATCAGCCACCCCGCCACGAGGCGTTTCGCGCGGGCATGGCCGGGCGGGTCGAATTGTGGCCGCTGGTCGGCCCGCGCGCGGCGGAGGAGCGCGCGGCGTGGAGCCCGCCCGCCTTTGGCAACGCCCAGCGCAAGCCCAGCACGCGCTTGGCGCGCACCCTCGCCCGGAAAATCCACGGCTGGACGCGCGCCGAGCGGGCGCCCGCCGATGCCGAGCTGCCGGCACGCGGGCGGCGCATGAGCCCGGGCGACATCATGGTTCTCGTCCGCCACCGCGACGAATTCGCCGAGGCCCTGGTGCGCGAGCTCAAGATTCTCCAGGTGCCGGTCGCGGGCGTCGATCGCATGGTCTTGACCCAGCAATTGTCGGTCATGGATTTGATTGCCCTGGGCAAGGTTCTACTATTGCCCGAAGACGATCTGACGCTCGCGGCGCTGTTGAAAAGCCCGCTCATCGGGCTCGATGAACAGGCGCTGTTCGACCTCGCGCACGGCCGCGAAGGCTCGCTGTGGAATGCGCTGGCGGCGTCGCGCGTCCCGCAAGCGGCGACGGCGCACGCCTTCCTTGAACGCTTGCGCGCGCGCGCGGATTTCGTGCGGCCCTACGAACTTTATGCCGAGGTCTTGAATACGGGCGGGCGGCGGAACATGCTCGCGCGCCTCGGGCCCGACGCCAATGATCCGATCGACGAGTTCTTGTCGCAGGCGCTTGCCTACGAGAGAACCGGCCCGCCATCCTTACAGGGCTTTCTTCACTGGCTGGCGGCGGGCGAGGTTGAGATCAAGCGCGAGCTGGAGCAGGCGGCGGGCAGCGTGCGCATCATGACCGTGCACGGCTCGAAAGGACTGCAAGCGCCCGTGGTCGTGATGCCCGATACCACGAGCACGCCGACGACCGACGATTCGATATTTTGGCAAGACGGCTTGCCGCTATGGGCGCCGAAGAAATCCGATCGCGATGCGGTGGTCACCGCCGCGCTCGCGCAGGCGCGTCTCGCGCGCGACCGCGAATATCGCCGCCTGCTTTACGTCGCCATGACACGCGCCGAGGACCGGCTGATCGTGTGCGGTGCGCACGGCGCGAAGGGGCCGTCGGGCGGTTGTTGGTACCAATTGGTGCGCGCCGGCCTTGCCGCGGCCGGCGCGGTCGAGACCGAATTCGCGTTTGCCGGCGAGGATGGCTGGGTCGGCCCGGGCCTCGTCCTCGAAGGCGCGCAATCCGCCGAAGCGAGTGCCGAGGAACCGCATGCCGAGCACGGCGTGCCCGATCGCCCCGCATGGTTTTGGCGGCTGGCGCCGACCGAGCCGCGCCCGCCGCGCCCGCTTGCACCCTCCCGCCAAGAAGTGCCGGATCCGCCGCCAATTTCGCCTTTCGCCGGCGGCGATGCGCGGCGCTTCAAGCGCGGCCTTCTGGTTCACCGTCTGCTGCAATATCTGCCCGATTCGCCGCCCGCCGAGCGCGCGGCGCGCGCCGAGGCGTACCTCGCGCGGCAACTCGATCTCGACGGCGAGGCGCGCCTGGCTTTGACGCGCGAGGCGCTCGCGGTGCTGGAAGCACCCGAACTGGCGCACGCCTTCGGGCCGGATTCACGGGCCGAAGTGCCGTTGATCGGCCGGCTGAATGGCACGCTCGTCGTCGGCCAGGTGGATCGCATGGCGGTTTCGGGCGGCGTCGCGACGATTCTCGACTACAAGAGCAATCGCCCGCCGCCCGCGCGGGCCGAGGACGCGGGTCCGGCGTATTTGCGCCAAATGGCGCTCTATCGTGCCCTGGTCCGGCGCATCCATCCCGATCACACGGTGCGGGTGATGTTCGTTTGGACCGACGGGCCGCGCGTCATGGCCTTGCCCGATGCCTTGCTCGATCGGCATGACGTGGATCGACCTACACCCGATGATCACGGCCCCGACCGTCATGCTGGCGGCTAGCGCTCCGGCTCTCTGACGAGGCGGGCCCGGTCCGTCAGCCCGGGCCGCTCGCTAACCGATTGAAATGCGGCACGGAACAAACACGATAAGTGGGGATCAAGCCTTGGATCCCACCGCTGGCGGCGGTGTCTGTATGCACGGATGATGGCTTGACCATGGGCGGGTGCGCTACCTAGATTCCGGCCGTCACAAAGAATGCGAGGAACCAAGCATGGCGACCGTCACGGTAACCGACGCGAGCTTCGAAGCGGATGTCTTGAAGGCCCCGGGCCCCGTGCTCGTGGATTTCTGGGCCGAATGGTGTGTGCCGTGCAAGCAGATCGGCCCTGTGCTCGAGGAGATCGCGGCCGAGTTCGCGGGCAAGATCACCATCGCCAAGGTCAATGTTGACGAGAACAAGCGCACTCCGGACCAGTACAAAGTGCGCGGCATCCCCATGCTGCTCATCTTCAAGGGCGGCCAAGCCGTCTCGCAGAAAGTCGGCGTCATGCCCAAGAGCAAGCTGGTCGAGTGGGTGAAGTCCAACCTCTGATTTTCAGCCGTTCTCGGCGAGCACCGACCCCGCCAAGTACAACGAGCCGCAGATCAACACCCGCGCCGGGCCCCGCGCGCGCGCGGCGATGCGCCTGACCGCGCCCCCGACACTGTCGGCTTCCTCGGCCGTGGCGCCAAGCGCGCGGGCGTGCTCGGCCAATTCCTTGGCGTCGAGCGAAGCCTCCGACCCTGGTACCGCGACGGTCGAGAGACTTGCCGCGCGCCCGATCAGCGGCGCGAGAAATCCCCCGGCATCCTTGGTCGCCAACATACCGATCACCAGGTGAAAGCCGGGCGTGCCCGCGCTCTCAAGTCCCGCGCCGTCAAGCATGGCGGCGATGGCCAGGCCAGCCGCCGGATTGTGCCCGCCATCGAGCCAGAGCTCCGAGCCTGGCGGCAGAAGGTTTACGAGCGGTCCATGCCGGAGGCGCTGCATGCGCGCGGGCCATTGCGCGGTGCTGATGCCGCGCGCGACATCGGCGGCGGTAAGGCCAAAGCGCGGCTCGACGGCTTCGGCGATGGCGGCGGCAAGGCCCGCATTGGCGATCTGGTGGCGACCGGGGAGGGCGGGCGCGGGCAAATGCCATTCCCGCGCGGCGCTGCGATAGACCATGCCGCTGGGGGTCGGCTGCGCTGTCCATTCCCGACCATGGCGGCGCAAGGGCGCGTCGCACGCACGCGCGCGGGCCTCGATCACCGCGCCTGCGCCCGCCTCTTGGTGCGCCACGATGGCCGGCACCAAGCGCTTCAGGATGCCGGCCTTCTCGCCCGCGATCGCCACCAGGGTGTCGCCGAGGTAATGCTGGTGGTCGAGCGACACGGGCGTGATCGCACACAGCGCCGGGACGATCACGTTCGTCGCGTCCAGCCGTCCGCCAAGGCCGACCTCGAGGAGCAGAACATCGGCGGGGGTGCGCGCGAAGGCGAGAAACGCCGCGGCGGTCGTGATCTCGAAAAATGTGATCGGCGCCGCGCCATTGGCGCGCTCGCATTCCTCAAGCAGCGCCGATAGCACGTCTTCGGCGACCGGGAATCCCGCCACGCGGATGCGTTCGTGAAAGCGCACCAGATGGGGTGAAGTATAAACGTGTGCGCGGAGACCCGCCGCCTCGAAGATCGCGCGCAGATAGGCGAGCGTCGAGCCCTTGCCGTTCGTGCCCGCGACATGAATCGCGGGCGGGACATGTCGCTCGGGATGGCCGAGCGCCGCCAGCAGGCGCTCGATGCGTCCCAGCGACAGATCGATGAGTTTGGGATGAAGTCGCGCGAGGCGGACGAGTATTTGGTCGCTTGGCTGGTTCACGGGTCGGCGGCAAGCCGCGCCGCACCCGCGGGCGAGGTGCCCGCCGATTCGCCGAGCAGGCGCAGCAGGCGGGCGAGGGTCGGCTTCAACTCGCTCCGCGGCACGACGAGATCGAGCATGCCGTGCTCGTGCAGATATTCCGAACGCTGGAAACCATCGGGCAAGGTCTGGCGAATGGTCTCCTCGATCACCCGCGCGCCCGCAAAGCCAATCACCGCGCCCGGCTCGGCGATGGCGATATCGCCGAGCATCGCGAAGGATGCCGAGACTCCGCCCGTGGTCGGATCGGCGAGCACCGTGATGTAGGGCAATCCCGCCTCGCGCACCTCTTGCACCGCGATCACCGTGCGCGGCAATTGCATGAGCGCGAGAATGCCTTCCTGCATGCGCGCGCCGCCCGAGGACGAGATGGCGATGAACGGCGCGCGCCGGCGCACCGCGAGCCGCGCGCCGGCGAGAAAGGCGTTACCGACCGCAACGCCCATCGAGCCGCCCATGAATTCGAAATCAAGCGCCGCGATCACGGCGGTATGGCCGCCGATCTTACCCTCGGCGAGAGCGATTGCATCGTTCATGCCGGTCGCCGCCTGGGCGTCGCGCAGACGTTCGCCGTAGCGCTTGCGGTCGCGAAAGCGCAGCGGATCGGCCAAGGCGTCGGGCGTTGCCACGGTCTCGAACCGTCCCTCGTCGAACAGCATCTCGATGCGTTTGTGCGCGCGCAAGCGGAGGTGGTGTCCGCATTTGCTACAGACATGCAGACTGGCTTCGAGATCGCGGTGGTACAGCATCTGCCCGCAGCTCGGACAATTGGTCCATAGATTGTCCGGCACGTCCGTCTTGCGCACGAGCGCGCGCAATTTCGGTCGGACGAGATTGCTGAGCCAGTTCATCCCCGCGTTATCCCTTGCCCGCGCGCACGGCGGCGCTCAACCGGCGCACCGCCGACAGCACGGCCTCGGCCGCTTCGCCGGACTTTCCCGCTTCGACGCGAGCCGCGATCTCGGCCACCAAGGCTGTTCCCACGACGGCGGCATCGGCCAGATTCGCGGCCTCGGCCGCTTGCTCGGGCGTGCGGATGCCGAAGCCCACCGCGAGCGGCAGGGTGGTTTGCCTGCGGATGCGCGTGACCGCGGCGGCGATGCTGTCGCGCCCGGCCGATTTCGTGCCGGTGATGCCCGCGACCGCGACGTAGTAAACAAACCCCGACGCGCTCGCGAGGATGGTCGAAAGACGCGCGTCGTCGCTCGTGGGCGTGGCCAGGCGCACGATGTCGATTCCGGATTTTCCCGCCGGCACGCGCAGCTCTTCGTCCTCCTCGGGCGGCAGATCGACGACGATGAGACCGTCCACGCCCGCGTCGCGCGCGCGCGCGATGAAGCGCTCGGTGCCCATGGCATAAATCGGGTTGTAATAGCCCATGAGCACCAACGGCGTATCGCCGTCGCGGGCGCGGAACAGGCGCGCAAGTTCAAGCGTGCGCGCGAGCGAAGCGCCGGATTTGAGCGCGCGCAAATTGGCCGCCTGAATCGCCGGACCGTCGGCCATGGGGTCCGAGAACGGCATGCCGAGCTCGACGATATCGGCGCCCGCGGCGGGCAAGTTCTCGACGATGGCGCGGCTGGTGTCGAAATCGGGATCCCCGGCGGTCACGAAGGTGATGAGGCCGCCGCGCCCCGCCGCCTTCAACGCCGCGAACCGGCGTGCGATGCGTCCGGTCATGGCGCGGCGCTCATAGCTTCACGCCGAGTTTTTCGGCGACGGTGAACACGTCCTTGTCGCCGCGCCCGCACATGTTCATCACCAGGATATGGTCGCGCGGCAGCTTGGGCGCGAGCTTGGCGACATGGGCGAGTGCGTGCGCGGGTTCGAGCGCGGGAATGATGCCCTCGGCCCGCGAGCAGAGCTGGAACGCCTCCAGCGCCTCGGCGTCGGTCGCCGAGACGTATCGCACCCGTCCCATGTCGTTGAGCCAGGCGTGTTCTGGGCCGACGCCCGGATAGTCGAGGCCGGCGGAAATCGAATGGGCCTCCTCGATCTGGCCGTCGGCGTCTTGCAGCAGATAGGTGCGGTTGCCGTGCAATATGCCGGGCCTGCCGCCGGTGATGGTGGCCGCGTGCTTGCCCGAATCGAGGCCGAGGCCGGCCGCCTCGACCGCGACCATGCTCACGCCAGGATCATCAAGGAAGGGATGGAACAGGCCCATGGCGTTCGAGCCGCCGCCGACGCAGGCGACCAGCGTGTCGGGCAGGCGGCCCTCGGCGGCGTGCAACTGCTCGCGCACCTCCCGGCCGATGATCGATTGGAAATCGCGCACCATCGCGGGATAGGGGTGGGGTCCGGCCACCGTGCCGATGATGTAGAAGGTCGATTCGACGTTTGCCACCCAATCGCGCAGCGCGTCGTTGAGCGCGTCCTTGAGCGATTGCGAGCCGCTCGTCACCGGCCGCACCTCCGCGCCCAGCATTTTCATGCGGAAGACATTCGGCGCCTGTCGCTCGATGTCCTTGGCGCCCATGTAAACGACGCAAGGCAAATCGAACAACGCACACACCGTCGCGGTGGCGACGCCGTGTTGGCCCGCGCCCGTTTCGGCGATGATGCGCTTCTTGCCCATGCGCTTGGCCAGCAGGATTTGGCCCAGACAGTTGTTGATTTTGTGGCTGCCCGTGTGGTTCAGCTCGTCGCGCTTGAAGTACAGCTTCGCGCCGCCGAATTTCGCGGTCAGGCGTTCGGCGAAATAAAGCGGACTTGGCCGACCGACATAGTGCGTCTGATAGCGCGCCATCTCGGCGTCGAAGGCCGGATCGGCCTTGGCTGCGGCGTAGGCGCGCTCGACATCGAGCACGAGCGGCATGAGCGTCTCGGCGACGTAACGGCCGCCAAAGATGCCGAAATGCCCGCGCTCATCGGGGCCGGCGCGAAAGGTGTTGATCTGCGTCATATCCAGTCCACCAAAGCCTTTCCGCCCAAGTCGGCCCGATGATGCGCATCCGCCCGGGGCGGCCACATATTGCACATCCGCCCGAGGCGGCCCAAGGCCAATCGCGTCATAGCGCAGCGGCGGCGGCCAGGAACGCCGCGATCCGCGCCGGGCTTTTGCGCCCGGGTGCGTCCTCCACGCCCGAGGAAACATCGACCGCGCGCGCGCCCGTGACACGCACCGCCTCGGCCAGATTTTCCGGCGTCAGTCCACCCGACAACATCCACGACGGCGCTCCGGGCTCGGCGAGCACGCGCGCCTCGCGCAGAATCGTCCAGTCGAATGCGAGCGCGTTGCCGCCCGGAAGCGCGCCCACCATCGCCGCCGGCGCCTTGGCGTCGAACAGCAGGCGATCGACATGGCCGAAATAGGCCCGTGCGTGTTCGAGATCGCCGTGTTCGGCGAGCTTGATCGCTTTCATCACCGATACGCCGAACCGGGCCTTGATGGCGGCCGCGCGCGCCGGCGTTTCCGCGCCGTGAAGCTGCAGCATCTCAAGCGGCGCCTCGGCCAACGCGCTTTCAATGAATGCGTCGTCGGCATCAACCATGAGGCCGACGCGCACGATGCCTTCGGGCATCGCGCGCGCGAACGCGCCCGCTTGCGCCGGTGTTACGTGGCGCGGCGAACGCGCGTAGAACACGAAGCCGACATAGCGCGCGCCGCCTTTGGCCGCTTGGTCGAGGGCGGCGCGCGAATTGATGCCGCAAATCTTGACCTCGATCGCCACGGTCATGCGCCCGCGATTTGGGCGGCGATGGCGCGCGCGGCGGCCACGGGATCGGCGGCGCGGGTGATCGGGCGGCCGATCACCAGAAGGCTTGCGCCCGCGCGCACGGCTTCCGCGGGCGTCATCACGCGCTTCTGATCTTCGTTCGCCGCCGCCGGTGGGCGGATTCCCGGAACGACGAGCAGGAAATCGGCTCCGAGATCCTTTCGCAGGGCCGCGACTTCGCGGGGCGAACAGACAACGCCGTCGAGCCCCGCCTCGCGCGCAAGCGCCGCCAGGCGGCGCACCTGATCGAGTGCGCGGCCGCCCTGGCCGATTTCCGCGAGATCGCCGTCGTCAAGGGATGTCAGCACCGTGACCGCGACGACGAGCGGGTGCGGCCCCTCGCCTGTGCGCGCTTCCTCGGCCGCGGCGCGCAGCATCGCGCGGCCACCCGCCGCGTGAACGGTCAGGATCGCAGGGTTCAGCCCGCGCACGGCGCGCACGGCGGACGCGACGGTATTGGGGATGTCGTGGAGTTTCAGATCGAGAAACACCGGGGCGCCGGCACGCGCCACCGCGCGTACGCCTTCAGGCCCGGCGGCGGCGAAGAATTCGAGGCCGAGCTTGACCCCGCCCGCTTCGCCCACAAGCGCGCCCGCCAGCTTGGCGGCGGTGGCGATGTCGGTCATGTCGAGCGCGACGAAGACGCGCTCGTGTGCGCCTGAGGCGATCATCGGTTCCTCGTCGACGGCCGAGACATGTCGGGCCGGGGCCTGTAAGGGCGGCCCAAATTGGGCGGCCGACTGGTTGGCCGCGCGGCTTGGCGTCAGCGGCCGGTATTGAGCCGTTCGCGCAACTCCTTGCCGGCCTTGAAGAACGGCACGTGCTTCTCGGAGACCTGCACCGAGGAGCCGGTGCGCGGATTGCGCCCCGTGCGCGGTCCGCGCCGTTTCACCGAGAACGCGCCGAAGCCGCGCAACTCGACGCGGTCGCCCCGCGATAGTGCCTCGGTGATTTCGTCGAAAATCGTGCCGATGATGCGCTCGACGTCCCGCTGATACAGATGCGGATTCATCTCGGCCAATCGTTGAATCAGTTCGGACCTGGTCATGGCGCCCGCGTTCGTTGCCGAGGGGCCGGCCGCGCCGCCTTGAAAGGGGCCGCGCGTATTAGGGCCGGATGACCTAAAACTGCCAGAGCGAAATCAGGCCGTCAAGTGTAAGCCTTTCAATCAATTTCGTTTTTCGGGCCATGCCGGAGATCGCGCCAGCCAGAAAATTCTCTTCGTAATTACTGCTTACGTCTCGGATGGGAAGGCCCATCGGAACCCCATGTGCCTCGGAAAGCCATTCCAAAGCCTCGTTCTCCCCGCCCAAGGCGTCGATCAGGCGGGAGTTCAAGGCCTGCCGGCCGGTAAACAGCCGGCCATCGGCCAGCGAGAGGGCCAGCGGGCGTTCCAGCCCTCGCCGATCGGCCACCAAGTCCACGAACATGGCGTACATATCCATGACGACCGCGCGGGTGGCCGCCCGGCCTTCCCCGGTGAGCTTCTCGAGCGGCGAGGGGACGGCCTTCAGGGGGGCGCTTTTGATCGCCTCGGCCGTGACGCCGAGTTTTTGGAGCAAGCCGGTCACGTCTGCCGATTGCAGGAGCACGCCGATGGAGCCGGTCAGGGTCCCTTCACGGGCCAGGATGCGGTCGGCGCCGAGAGCGGCCATGTAAGCCGCGGATGTAGCGGCGGTGCCCATGACCGCCACCACGGGCTTCTTCTCCGCCACCTGGCGCAGGCCGAGGTAGAGCGCCTCGCCGCCGACGACCGTGCCGCCCGGACTATCGATGCGAACGACAAGGGCGCGAACCGCGCTGTCGTCCGCCAAGTCCTTGAGCAAGTCGTCGCGCGCGGCGTCGTCGAGGATGATGCCCGAAATCGACAGGCGCGCGACATGGTCCTGTCCAGGCAGGCGACCTAGGCGGCCGGCAGCGACGATGACCAGGCTCGCCAAGAATACAATGGCGAGCGTGCGCCACCAAAACAGGCGGCGTTTCAAGCGCCGGCGATCGAGAAGCGCGTCGGCGTCGAGCATCACGGCCTGGCCGCCATCGTTGAAGCGTGCGGGATAAGCGCCGCCGCCTTGCCCGCTCGAAGCCCGGCCGCGTTGACCGCGCTATCGCGCGGGACCGCCAAGATTATTCCTTGACCAATCATTGGCCGCCCAACCGGCCGATCCCTAATCGTCCTTGGCGTCCTTGTTGCTTTTGCGCGCCTTCGACAAGGCGGCGCCCAGGATCTCGCCGAGCGAGGCGCCGGAATCGGTCGTGCCATACTGCGCCATGGCATCTTTCTCTTCCTCGAACTCGCGCTGCTTGATCGACAGGAACACCTTGCGCTCCTTGCGGTCGGTGGAAAGCACCTTGGCGTCGATCTTCTCGCCGATGGCGAAACGGTCCGGACGCTGCTCGCCGCGCTCGCGTGCGAGATCGACGCGGCGGATGAAGCCTGGCGTGCCGTCGGACAGCTGAACCTCGATGCCGCCCTCGCGCACAGCCGTCACGGTCGTGGTCACGACATCGCCCTTCTTCACCGTTTTCACCGAGGATTCAAACTTGTCCTCGGAGAGCTGCTTGATGCCGAGGCTTACGCGTTCCTTCTCGATGTCGACCTCGAGCACCTTGGCCTTGGCCATGTCGCCCTTCTTGAAGGCCTTGATCGCCTCCTCGCCGGAAGATTCCCATTCGAGATCGGAAATGTGGATCATGCCCTCGATTTCTTCCGAAAGGCCAAGGAACACGCCGAATTCGGTGACGTTGCGAATATCGCCCTCGACGATCGTACCGACCGGATGGCTTTCGGCGAAGCTACGCCACGGGTTCTCCGAGCACTGTTTCATGCCGAGGCTGATGCGGCGCTTTTGAATATCGACGTCCAGCACCATCACTTCGACTTCTTGGCTGGTCGATACGATCTTGCCCGGATGGATGTTCTTTTTCGTCCAGCTCATCTCGGAGACGTGCACCAAGCCTTCCACGCCCGGCTCAAGTTCGACGAAGGCGCCGTAATCGGTGATGTTGGTCACGCGGCCCTTGAACTTGGTGCTGGCGGGATATTTGATCTCGGCGCCGTCCCAGGGATCGGATTCGAGCTGTTTCATGCCGAGCGAGATGCGCTGGGTTTCCGCGTTGTAGCGGATCACCTGAACCTTGACGCTCTGGCCTATTTGCAGCGAGTCCGAGGGGTGGTTGATGCGCCGCCAGGAAATATCCGTGACGTGCAGCAGGCCGTCGATGCCGCCCAAATCGATGAAGGCGCCGTAATCGGTGATGTTCTTGACCACGCCCTGATAGACTTGGCCTTCCTTGAGGCTGGCCATCAGTTCCGTCCGCTGCTCGGCGCGGGTTTCCTCGAGCACCGCGCGGCGCGAGACGACGATATTGCCGCGCTGGCGATCCATCTTGAGGATTTGGAAAGGTTGCGGAGAGCCCATGAGCGGCGTCACGTCGCGCATGGGGCGGATGTCCACCTGGCTGCCCGGCAAAAATGCGACCGCACCCGAAAGATCGACGGTGAAACCACCCTTCACGCGGCCGAAGATCACGCCGTTGACGCGTTCCTGCACCTTGTAGGCGCGTTCGAGCTCGGTCCAAGACTCCTCGCGCTTGGCCTTCTCGCGCGACAGCAAGGCCTCGCCGTCGCGACCCTCCACACGCTCGACATAGACGTCGATGATGTCGCCGACCTTGATCTCGGCTGGCCGGCCGCCCTGCGAAAATTCGCGCAACCCGATGCGGCCCTCGGATTTGAGGCCGACATCGATGAGGACGAAGTCGTCCTCGACATTGAGCACCGTGCCCTTGACGACTTTGCCCTCGAAACCGCGCGAATTGCGCAGCGATTCATCGAGCAGCTGGGCGAAATTTTCCTCGGCGCCGCCTTCGGCGCCGGACTGGGTGGAGACAGCCATGCGGGGGTAGTCCTTTCGAAATCACGTTTGGGCCGGCCGGTTGTTTCCGGCGGTCTGCCGCTATGAAGGCGCGCGCGAGGCCAGCGGCTTGCGCCGCGCGCGTATCCCGGGTCCGGGAAAACTCAAACGAGACGCGACGCGCGCCGAGCGACGACAAACGCCAATGCCGCAGCAAAGGCCGCGTCGGCGTCGAGTTCCGTCGTATCGAGCACGTGGGCGTCTTTGGCTATGGCCAAAGGTGCCGTGGCCCGCTCGGAGTCTCTCCTGTCGCGGGCCTCAAGCTCCTCCAAAACGCGGGCATATATAGCCTCCTCGCCCCGTTCCCGCAACTCAAGGGTCCGGCGGCGGGCGCGCTCGGCGGCGGCGGCGGTCACGAACAACTTGGCCGGGGCGTCCGGGCAGACCACGGTGCCGATGTCCCGGCCGTCCATCACGGCCCCCGGCGCCCCGCCGGGGGGGTGGGCGGCAAAGCGGCGCTGGAAGTCCAGCAGGACAGCGCGTACGCCCTTGTCCTGGGCCACGATGGCGGCCGCGCGGGCCACCTCCTCGCGCCGGAGATCGGGATCGGCCAGGTGTTCGGGGCCAAGCGTCCGGGCGGCATCCTCGGCGGCCCGCGCATCGCCCGGGTCGGCGCCCGCGGCCAGCAGGCGCTTGGCGACGGCGCGATAGAGCTTTCCGGTGTCGAGATAGGCATAGCCGAAATGCTCGGCTAGGCGCCGGGCGACGGTGCCCTTGCCCGCGGCGCCCGGGCCGTCGATGGCCACGATCACGACCAACTCGGGCCCTTCGCCCCAGTTTCGGCCGCCCCAGTTTCGGCCGCCCCAGTTTCGGCCGTCCCGGTTTCGGCTGTCCCGGTTTCGGCCGCCCCAGTTTCGGCCGCCCGGGTTTCAACCATGGGCGAATCGTCGGATGGCGCGATATCGGCGCCCAATGCGCCCATCAGCGCGCTGAAGCCCGGAAAGCTCGTGTCGATCGGCTGGGCGTCGTCGATCGCGACCGGTTGCTCGCTCGCAAGACCCATGACCAGGAACGCCATGGCGATGCGATGGTCGAGCTGGGTCGCGATGCGCGCGCCGCCCCGCGGCGGCCGACCCGTGCCGTGCACCATTAGATCGTCGCCGTCGATCTCGACCTTGACGCCGCACTGGGCCAGGCCGCGCGCGACCGCGCCGAGACGGTCGCTTTCCTTGACGCGCAGTTCGGCCAGGCCCCGGAAGCGCGAGGTGCCGCGCGCGAAGGCAGCGGCGATCGCCAAGATCGGATATTCGTCGATCATGCGCGGCGCGCGCGCGGCAGGCACATCGACCGCGCGCAGGGCGCTGGCGCGCACGCGGAGATCGGCGACGGGCTCGCCCGCGAGTTCGCGCGCGTTCGCCTGCGCGATGTCGGCACCCATCTCGGCCAGGGTTTCGAGCAGGCCCGCGCGCAATGGATTCACGCCGATACCGGGCAGGGCGATTTCACTCCCCGCAACGAGCAGCGCCGCGACGAGCGGGAAGGCGGCCGAGGAGATATCGGCCGGGATGGCGACGGCCTTGCCGACAAGCTCGCATTGGCCGCCGATGGTCACCGCCCTTGCGCCCTCGGCATCGACCACGCGCACGGTCGCGCCAAAATGGCGCAGCATCCGCTCGCTATGGTCGCGCGTGGGCTCGGGCTCGATGACCGTGGTTTCGCCGGGCGCATTGAGCGCGGCATATAGGATGGCCGATTTCACCTGGGCGGAGGCGACCGGCAAGCGGTATTCGATCGGCACCGGCATGTCCGTGCCGATCACCGCCAGCGGCAATCGCCCGCCGGTGCGCGTGACGAACTCCGCGCCCATGCGCTTGAGCGGCTCGGTCACGCGACCCATGGGCCGGCGCACCAGCGAGGCATCGCCCGTGAAATAGCTAATGAAGGGATGGGTCGAAACGAGGCCCATCAGCAGGCGCGCGCCCGTACCGGAATTGCCCATGTCGAGCACCATGGCAGGTTCGGCCAAGCCGCCGATGCCGACGCCCTCGACCCGCCATTCGCCCGGCGCCCGGCGCTCGATGACGGCGCCCAGCGCGCCGAGCGCCGCCGCCGTTCGACGCACATCGTCGCCCTCGAGCAAGCCCGAGATGGTCGTCGTGCCGATGGCGACCGCGCCCGTCATCAGCGCGCGATGGGAGATCGATTTGTCGCCGGGCACGCATACCTGGCCCGACAACACGCTCGCGCTTCGGGCGCGAAGGCCGCTCATGGATGGGCCTCGCGGCAGCGGGACGATGCCGCGCGGCAACGGCGCCGTGCCTTTGAAAGCTGGGCGCATTGTGCTCCACGCATGGCGGCGCGTGGGGTCGGCGGTGATGGCGCGGTCGCCTTCATGGCGAGTTCCTTCGTAACGGGGCCGTGCGTACGGCTGGGAAAGGGGCGGTCGCGGCACCCCCGCCGAGCGGCAGAATCGCCGTTCGCGCGGGTCCGATTTCGCCTTGGGCCGGCTAGGACCCTGAAATTTGCTTTTGACAGTCTCTGGCGATCATGGCAATTGGCAGCCCCACCCCGAACCGCCAACAACGTCATCGCTGGAGTTGTCCACGTGGTCAAGCCATCTTGGGGCACCAAACGCACATGTTTGAGTTGCGCCGCCCGATTTTACGATCTCGGACGTACTCCCATCGTCTGCCCGAAATGCTCCGCCCAGTTCGAGCCCGAGGTCTTCTCCAAGAGCCGGCGCGGTCGCGCGGCGGCGGCCAAGGCCAAGGCCGCGAAGCCAGTGGTGCCTGCTAAGGCCAAGGTGCACGACGAGGTCATCCCCGAGGCCGTCGTGGCCGAGGACGAGGAGGGCGCCGAAGACTTGATCGAGGATTCGGACGAACTCGCCGAGGACGAGGCGGTCGTCGAGGTCGTCGAGGACGCCGAAGAAGAAGAACGCTAGAACCCCCAGGGGTTGCGCCGCAGCACCGTGTCGCCGTAAGTTTTGGGCGCATGAGTTGGTTTTCGGGCGCGACGAGTCGGTTTTACGCGCCCGGCTCGAATTTCGGCGTCGCGCCGCCCAAGCGCGCCGTCCGAGGGTCCAGGGATCGAGTTTCGATCGAGGATCGAGAATAACGGGGCTGTAGCTCAGTTGGGAGAGCGCCACAATGGCATTGTGGAGGTCGTCGGTTCGATTCCGTCCAGCTCCACCAGTTCTCGATCCCGCGCCGAATGCCAGGGCAAATCCGGCCGGGATAATCCCGATAATATTAACTACCATTGGAATTTTACGTCCGCGCCCTGGTGTCGCGCCGGCTCAAATCCTGGGCGCATCGGCTCCCGCATGCATTGCAGTTTTGTGGCAATATGATTATTTAACAAGGACTTATCTTACAACGAGTCATGGGCGGTTAAGAATTCTCGGCCTATCATTCATTCGCACATACAGGCGGATGTCGGGCCATGTCTTTCCTTGCCAAATATCGTCGTCTTGCCGGCGGGCGCACCGAAGACACGCTTGCCTCGCACGCGCTCACGATCGCACCGATCGAAACCAAGGTGACGTGTGGCACCGTCTTTTCGCTGTTCGAGCGTGATCGCGAGCTGATCGCGGTCCCGATCGTCGATAACGGCTGGCCGGTCGGGCTGATGAATCGCCAGGACATGATGACGCTGTGGTCGAGCCGGTACGGTCGCGCGCTGTACGAGCATCGGCCGATCACGCGCATCATGGATCGCCAGCCGCTGATCGTCGAAGCGGACATGAACGCCGACGAATTGCAGGCTCGGATCGCGGACGAGGAATCCTCGGCCCTCATGCGGGGTTTCATCCTGACCCGGCGCGGGCTGTATTTCGGCATGGGCAGCGCGCTTGCCCTGTTGCGCGTCAGCTTGCTGCGCGGCGCCAAGCGCGCGATCGAGCTCGAGCGCGCGCGCGACGCGGCCGAGCGGGCCAATCGTAGCAAGTCGCAGTTCCTCGCGACCGTCAGCCACGAATTGCGCACGCCGTTGAACGCGATCATCGGCTTCTCGGACTTGATCATGAGCGAAGTGTTCGGCCCTGTGGCGCCCGCGCGCTACGGCGAATACATGGTCGATATCCACACCAGCGGCGTTCTGCTGCTCTCGATCATCAGCGATATTCTCGACATGGCCAAGATCGAGGCGGGCAAATTCAATCTGCACGAGGAACGCCTGAACCTGGAAATGCCCATCGAGTCATCCATTCGCCTCGTGCGCGAGCGCGCGCTCCACGCCAAGGTTACGGTCAAGGTCGAACTCGAGCCGAACCTGCCCGGGTTTTTGGGCGACGAGCGGGCGATTCGGCAGATCCTGCTCAATCTCTTGTCCAACTCGATCAAGTTCACCCCCAAGGGCGGCAGCGTGACGGTGCGCGCGGCAAGCGTTGCGGACGGGCACCTGGAATTGAGCGTCGCGGATACCGGCATCGGCATCGCGTCCGAGCATATCAAGCTCGTACTCGAGCCCTTCGGCCAGGTGACTAGCGCGTTTACCCGCAATCACGACGGCACAGGCTTGGGCCTGCCCTTGGTCAAAGCGTTGGCCGAACTTCATGGCGCCCATTTCGACATCGAAAGCCGGCTCGGCCGCGGCACGACCGTGCGCCTGACCTTCCCCGCAAGCCGGGTCGTCCGGGAAACCCGCGCCCCCGCGCCCCTGAGCGCCGTCGGCTAGGGGCTTGAACCGCGCCACGGACGCACCAAATTTCTAGCCGGATCGCGGCGCCTTCGGGGCCGCCTACCACGGACGGCGCCACGACCGCGCGCTTTCCGTTTCGCTTCTCGCTCGGTTGGGGGGATGCGCATGGTTCGCATGTCGTCTTTGAACAGTCCGCTATTTCTCGGCTTCGAGCGCATTGAGGCGACCCTAGAACGGGTGGCCAAGGCGCAATCGGACGGCTACCCGCCCTACAATGTCGAACAGACCGGCCCTGATGCCCTGCGCATCACGCTGGCGGTCGCGGGCTTCGTCGAGGCCGATCTTTCGGTGCAAATCGAGGATCGCCAATTGGCGGTGCGCGGCAAGCAGGTCGATGAACCCGGACGCGTCTATCTCCATCGCGGCATCGCCGCGCGCCAATTTCAGCGCAGCTTCGTACTGGCCGATGGCATCGAAGTGATCGCCGCAACGTTGAGTGACGGCCTGCTGCACATCGATCTCGTGCAGCCGTCCGTCGAGGCGCGCGTGCGAACCGTCGAGATCAAGGCCACCCGCGCGCTCACCGACGAGATGAAGGATTCCCATGAGATGAAAAACTCGGGCCATCCGGCCGCGAAGGGGCGGGAGGCGCTGAAGGCGCACAAGGGCATCGCCATCGACGCCGGATCGGCGAAGGTCGGATCGCGGAAAACCGGAGAACGGTCATGAAAACAGAGACGTTCCTGCCCGTGACCGCCGAGCAACTCGCGGCGCTCGGCATCGCCGACGTGGCGTACGTCCGGACGATGCTCGGCGATGGCGGCGCGCGTTTCCATGTGGTGTGCCTGGCGGACGGTCGTCAAGTCGGCGCCTTCGCTGACCGCGACACGGCTTTCGCCGCGGCGCGGCAGAACGCGCTCGAGCCGCTCTCGGTACACTAGTGGCGCGGATCACACGCCGATGCTCCCAGCCCGTGTTTGATCCGCTTGGTATTTCAGCCGGTTAAATAGCGGCCTGGACTAACGGTCCGGGTGCGCTCGGGCGGCGTCGGACCGGCGGGAAGGGGCAGCCCCGGTTTAGGCTGCGCGGCTCGCCGGCCCCTCCAGCAACAGCGCATACAGCGCGTTTGCGTCCTTGGCCGCGCGCAAGCGGCCGCAAAACCGCGTATCGCGCAGCAGGCGCGAGACGCGCGCCAGCGCCTTGAGATGGTCGGCGCCCGCGTCCTGGGGGGCCAGAAGCAGGAAGATGAGATCGACCGGCCGATCATCGATGGCATCGAACGGAATCGGCTGCGAGATTCGCGCGAACAGGGCGTAAAGCCGCGGCAAGCCTTCGAGCTTGCCATGGGGAATGGCGACGCCGTGACCGACACCGGTTGTGCCCAAGCGTTCGCGCTCGAGCAGGACGTCGAACACCGTGCGTTCGTGCACGCCGGCCATGGGACCGGCCAATTTCGCCAATTCCTCGAGCGCGTGGCGTTTGCTTTCGGCGCGGAGGTCGGCAACGACGCCCTCGCGGGGCAGGATATCGGCGATGTCCATGCGCGTCAGACCGCCATGCGCCAAGATTCGGCATGCCAGATCGCGCGCGATTCGTTCGGTGTTCCCAGCATGGCGAGGTTCCGGTGCGTTCTATGAATTGAAAACGGGCGACGATCCGAAAACGGGCAATGACACGATAGCGGGCACGGCGGTAAAGCGCGATATCGCCGGGCGGGAACGTCCGTGCACGGTACCCGGTTTCGCGGGTGATTCAGCCGACGACCGCAATCCAGCATTCGCGAGAGGGCTGCGGCGCGTTCCGTTGGTATTTTTCGACGGCGGCGCACCATAGTTAGGCCCCTCCCGGGTTGTCAACTCGGCCGAATCCGCTCCGCGCGCCCTTCAGCCGCGCGCGAGGCGTTGCGCCAGTCCCTTGTCCCGCCGGCGCTGGACCGAGGAGGAGATGTGCATGGCTTCGCGGTACTTGGCCACTGTGCGCCGGGCGATCTCGACGCCTTCCTTGTGCAGGATCTCGACGATTTTGTCGTCCGACAGCACGTCGTCGGGTGGTTCGTTATCGATCATCGCCCTGATCCGGAAGCGCACCGACGCCGACGAGTGCGCGGCCCCGCCGTGGGAATCGGCGATGGAAGAGGTGAAGAAGTATTTGAGTTCGTAAAGTCCGCGCGGCGTGGCGATGTACTTATTCGTCGTCACGCGACTGACCGTGCTTTCGTGCACGCCGACAATCTCCGCGATGTCGCGCAGGATGAGGGGCCGAAGGAATTGCACGCCGTGGGCGAAAAAACCGTCCTGCTGGCGCACCAGTTCGGTCGCGACCTTGAGGATCGTGGTCGCGCGCTGGTGAAGCGATTTGACCAGCCAGTTGGCGGACTGGAAGCAGCCGGTCAGATAGATCTTGTCGTCCTTTGACTTCGCGCCGCGCGACAATTGGGCGAAATATTGCGCGTTAACCAGCACGCGCGGCAGGGTTTCGGAGTTGAGTTCGACGATCCATCCCCCCGCATTGTCCGCATGCATGAGAACGTCGGGGATGATCGGCTGGGCGACCGCGTTGTCGAAGACCAGGCCCGGTTTGGGATTAAGCGCGCGAAGCTCGACCACCATTTCCGCAAGATCAGCTTCGTCCACGCCACAGACGCGCATTAGCGTCGCCATGTCGCGCCGCGCCAAGAGTTCCAAATTGTCGAGCAGGGCCTGCATCGCGGGGTCGAGGCGGTTGCGTTCGCGTAGTTGAATTTCCAAACATTCCTTGAGCGAGCGCGCGAACACGCCCGGCGGATCGAAGCGCGCAAGGCGCGCGCGCACCCGCTCCAATGCCTCCGGCGTGCAATCGAGCATGCTCGCCGCCGCGCCGAGATCGCCGGTCAGGTAGCCGGTTTCGTCGACCAAATCGACCAGATGCGCGCCGATGAGACGCTCGATGGGGTCGGTGATATCGACATTGAGCTGGTCGAGCAGGTGCTCGCGCAGGGTCTCGGCGCGGGCCAGGGTTTGTTCGAGCACGTTCTCGCCGCCGTCGAATTCCGTGCCGCCGCCGCCCGTGCCGAGATAGCTATAGGCCTCCCCCTCGGCCGGGCGCGGCGCGGGCGCCGCCGTGTCGCCGTCCCAAAGATTGTCCTCGGCCATGCTCGGCGAGCCCTCGTCCGAGCCCGCGCCCTCGAGCCGGGCCTCGGGCGCTTCATCGTCGGGCGCGCCATCACGGGCGCGTTCGTCGCCGTCGCGCTCGGCGCTGCGCTCCTCCTCCTCGCGTTCGAGAAGTGGGTTTTGCTGCAGGGCGTCTTCGACGAATTGCGACACTTCGGCATTCGACATCTGCAGCAGCTTGATGGCCTGCTGCAGTTGAGGGGTCATGACCAGCGACTGCGTTTGTCGCAGATCCAGTCGCTGATTGAGTGCCATGGCTCCTAAGTTTCGCGGGGCATCTCGATCGTTCCAAGAGGCGACGAAGACCGATCGGTCCCAAACTCCGATCAGTCCTTAAAGACTGAACCTTTCGCCGAGGTAAACGCGGCGAACATCCTCATGGGTCACGATTTCCGAGGGCGCCCCGTCCATGAGCACGGAGCCCTCGTGCAGGATATAGGCCCGGTCCACGATGTCCAAGGTCTCGCGGACATTGTGGTCGGTGATGAGCACGCCGATATTGCGGTCCTTGAGTTGGGAAACCAGGTCGCGGATGTCGTTCAGCGCGATGGGATCGATGCCGGCCAGGGGCTCATCGAGCAGGATGAAGTGCGGCTGAGTGGCGAGCGCCCGCGCAATCTCGACGCGGCGACGCTCGCCGCCCGAGAGCGCGAGCGAGGGCGTGTGGCGCAGATGGGTGATCGAGAATTCCGCCAGAAGCTCGTCCAACATCGCCTCGCGCCGATCGCGGTCCTTCTCGGTCACTTCGAGCACCGCGCGCAAATTATCCTCGACCGACAGGCCGCGAAAGATCGAAGGTTCCTGCGGCAAATAGCCGATGCCCAGGCGCGCCCGCTGGTACATGGGAAAGTCGGTGATGTCGTTGCCGTCGAGCGTGATCGTGCCGGTATCGGGGCGCACGAGGCCCGTGATGATGTAGAAGCAGGTCGTCTTGCCCGCGCCGTTGGGGCCGAGCAGGCCGACGGCCTCGCCGCGGTTCACCGTCACCGACACGTCGCGCAGCACCGGCCGCTTCTTGAAGCTCTTGCCGAGATTGGAGGCGATCAGGCCGGGATTGTTGGCGACCAGGCGCGGTCCTGGATAGCCCTGGTCCTCGGAATCGGCGAAAGGCCGCTGGTTGTCGGTCATCGGCGCGCGGCTCAGGGCTTGGCCGGCGCGGGCGCCGATTTGGGCTGGAACACGCCGCGCACCTGCGGGGTGGAGCCCGTGCCCTTGGGCTGGGCCGTCAGGCGGCTTGTGCCGGTTTTCATGTTCACTTCCGCAAACTCGCCGTTCATCTGGTTCTGGCCTCGGCTGATCTTAACCCCACCCGCCAGATTGGCGATACCGCTATCGGGGTCGTAATCGCCGTACCGAGCGCGCGCGACCTCGGATGCGGTCGCGACCTCGACATTGCCGAACGCCTCGATGCGCGCCATTTCGAGTTGCCCGGCCTTGTTCTCGCGCATGTGCGCTGTCAGCACGTCGGCGCGCAGCTCCCGACCTTCCTTCTGCGCGACCGCGTTGCCGCGCGCGACGGCGATGCGTCGCTGTTCCCAGTATTCGAGGCTTTGAGTGGCGCGGATTTTTTCGAGCTGCGATTCCATTCGCACGACCTTGCCCGTCAGCACGAGCACGCCCTTGTCGATGTCGTAAGTACCTTGGTCGCCGGTCGCCAGGCGCCCGGCCGATTGGATGCGCACACTGCCCTCGGCGACCACGCGCCAGATTTCGGTGTCGCCGTTCGCCGCCGTCCGGTAATGCGCGGTCAGCATGTCCGCGCGCACCGTCGTGTCGCCTTGCGCGGCGCGCGCATTGCCGCGTGCGATGTAGATCTGCTTGGCCTGCTGCCACTCGATGCCGTCCTCGGCTTCGATGGCGACGGGGGCGGACGAATTCTTGCTGCCGCCAAAACCCACCACCGCCGCGGCAGGCACGGCTCCGAGCGCCGCGGCGAGCGCCGCGGCAATAAGACGGGCGCCAAGGAGCGGGGCGGACACGAAACGGACGGTCATCGCGCGCCCGCCTTGCGTGCTTGCGGCGTGTGCTGGGGCTGGATGAAGAGCTTGGCCTTACCGGCAAAGACGATGCGCGCGCCCTTGTCGAGCACGCGGAAACCTTGGGCGGAGATGGCTCCGTAGGGGCCCTGGCCCTCGACCGGATCTTGGCCGTAGGCCGTGCCGGCCGACAGGTCGATGACGGCCCGCTGGGTGCGGAACTCGTAGCCTGCGTCGTGGAACATGTTCACGTTGTCGCTCAATTGAATGACCTGTTCTTTTTGCGAGAACGTGCCGTTCGTCGCGGTCAGCGCGATCCAGGTGCCGTTTTGCAGTGTGATGTCGGCCTTCGGCTGCTCGAGTTCGACCATATCCTTCTTCGGATCGACCTGCGTGGCGCTGCTCGCGGTCACCGAAAAGGGCTGGTTGCGCCCATCCACGCCGATATAGCGGGGATTGATCATGCGCAACTGGTCGATTTCCTCTTGGCTGACCGTCGACAGGCCGATGGGGATGCGGTCGTTGCGCGGACTGACGAGCGGCCAGATGGCGACGACGGCGATAAGCAATGCCGCGACACCCGGCAGGACGAACTTCATCCACCCGACGAAGCGGTTGTAGCGTGCACTGACCGCGGGCGCAGGCCCGCGCGCCCTGCCGTACTCGCGCGCCAGAATGGCGACGCGCGGGGCGCGGCGTTCGGCTGCGGGCTCGCTTGCCATGGCCGTCAGGCGACACCGGCCCTGAGCACGTCGTGGATGTGCAGGATGCCGACGGGCACGCCGTCCTCGACCACGAACACGCTGGTGATCGCGCGCGCGTTCATCAGGCCCAAGGCCTCGGAGGCCAGCGCCGCGGGGCGGATCGTCTTGGGGTCCGGGGTCATCACTTCGCGCGTGCGCCGGAGCAACAGATCGTCGCCGATGTGGCGGCGTAAATCGCCGTCGGTGATGATGCCGACGAGCGTGTTCGCGCCATCGACGATGCCGACGCAGCCGAAGCGCTTGGCGGTCATGGTGATGAGCGCCTCGCCCATCGGCGCGTCCAGGCCGAGCAAGGGCACCTCGCCGTCTCGGTGCATCACATCCGCGACGCGCAGCAATTTGCGCCCGAGCTTGCCGCCGGGGTGAAGGATGTGGAAATTTTGGCTGGTGAAGCCCTTGCGTTCGAGCAAGGCCACCGCGAGCGCATCGCCGAGCGCAAGCATCATGGTCGTCGAGGTCGTGGGCGCGAGGCCAAGGGGACAGGCCTCGGGGCTTGGCGGCAGGGCCAGGGTGATGTTCGCCGCCTCGCCCAGCGTGCTGGCGGCATTGGCCGTGATGGCGATGACCGGGATGGAAAATCGCCGCGCATAGGACAGCAAATCGCCGAGTTCCGCTGTCTCGCCGGAATTCGACAGCGCCAAGACGGTGTCCGAAACCGCGATCATGCCCATATCGCCGTGGCTGGCCTCGGCGGGATGCACATAGAGCGCGGGCGTGCCCACAGAGGCCAGCGTCGCGGCAATCTTGCGTCCCACATGGCCGCTCTTGCCCATGCCGGTCACGACCACGCGGCCGGCGGTATTGGCGAGTTGGTCGATGGCGGCAGCGAACCGATGGTCGAGCGTCGCCGCCAGATCGTCGAGCGCTTGCGCTTCCATGCGCAGCACACGTCGGGCCGATCTGATATCGGCGTCCTGCTCGACGGATTTCGATTTGGCTTTCACAAGCTGATGCCCCGCGCTATCGCAGAGGGCGACCCCGCCATTTGGCTGGACCATCGCCGTCCCGAACCCTATCACGCCGCGCACGGAGCGGTTGCTCTTCGTGGGCAGCCCGCGCCGGCGCAGTCGGCGCCCGGTCGCGCCCCTGCCCGACCGGATCGCCATTATGCCCCAGGCGCGCTTGGAGGGTCAAATATGCCCTGCCAATTAAGGCATTGATTTGGCGAAGATACCGGACTTCGCCCGGGCTCCCCGATTGGATGGGAAGGGGGTGGGGGGAGGCAGGCTTGGCGCGGCGGCCGGCGCGACACCTCGGTTGACGGCCGGGCGAGGCTTTAGTGCGAGAAGATATCCTCGCCCGGCCAGCCCGCGAGGTCGAGATCGGCCCGGGTGGACAAAAATCCAAAGCACCGCGCCGCCAATTCCGTCCGGCCTTCGCGCGCCAGCATGGTGTCGAGGCGCGCCTTGAGCGCGTGCAGATGCAGCACATCGGTGGCGGCGTATTCGATCTGCTCGGCGCTGAGCGCGGGCGCGCCCCAATCGGAGGACTGCTGAACCTTCGAGATATCGAGGCCCAAAAGCTCGCGGCATAGATCCTTGAGGCCGTGCCGGTCGGTGTAGGTGCGCACCAGGCGCGAGGCGATCTTGGTGCAGTAAACCGGGCCGGTCTCGACGCCGAGATGGCGCTTGAGCGTCGCCACGTCGAAGCGGGCGAAATGGAATAGCTTGAGCACCTTGGGATCGCTCAAGAGGGCCTTGAGCCGGGGCGCCTCGTAGCGCCGCTCGGCAAATCGCACCAGATGGCAATGGCCGTCGCCGTTCGACAATTGCGCCACGCACAGACGGTCGCGCCGGGGGTCGAGGCCCATCGTCTCGGTGTCGATGGCTACCACCGGGCCCCAATTCAGGCCCGCAGGCAAATCGCCTTCGTGAACGTCATTCGCCATCGCGGTCGTCCCCATGCGCGCGAGCGCAAACATCATCATGCGCGCGAGCGCAAACATCACCAAGCGCGCGAGCGCCGAATATGCGCCTGGTCACGCCGTGTCGCCCCACATAATCGCCGCCTTGGGCGCGGGACACAAAAAATGGTGCCCAGGAGAAGACTCGAACTTCCACGAGCTTGCGCCCACAGGTACCTGAAACCTGCGCGTCTACCAATTCCGCCACCTGGGCCCTGTGTGGGGTCGGCTGTGCGTATCGTGCGCGCGCTCGTCCTGTCAACCGGCTTTTCGCGTGCGCGCGGGCGCGGCTTCGGCTATAGAAATTGCGCGCGCACGGGCACTTAGCGTTGCCGGGCGCGGGCCAAGGGATGGAGGCGAGGTTTTGCGTCGCGTGACCGTTTTCGGCGGCTCGGGGTTCCTTGGCCGCCATCTGGTGCAGCGTCTGGCCGCGACGGGCGCGGTCGTGCGCGTCGCCGTGCGCGATCCCGAAGCCGCTGGTTTCCTCAAGCCCATGGGCAATGTCGGTCAGATTGTACCCGTCCGCGTCGATGTGCGTGACGAGGCGGCGGTGGCGGCGGCGGTCAATGGCGCGGACGGGGTCGTCAATCTTGTCGGAATTCTGCACGAGCGCGGCAGGCGGAGCTTTGCCGCCTTGCACATCGATGGGGCCGTGCATATCGCGCGTGCTGCGCGGGCTTCCGGCGCGCAGCGTTTGGTGCATCTGTCCGCGCTTGGCGCGGCGGCGAATTCGGCCTCGTCCTATGCGCGCTCCAAGGCGGCAGGCGAGGTCGGGGTGCGCCGCGAATTTCCCTCGGCGACGATTCTCAAGCCCAGCGTCGTCTTCGGCCCCGAGGATGATTTTTTCAATCGCTTCGCGGCGCTCGCGCGCGTCCTGCCGGTGTTGCCGGTGTTCGGCTGCACGCCGAAGCTCGATACCGCGCGCCTACCCCCGCGCCTCGAGCTTTGGGGGCGCGGGGGCACGCGCTTCCAGCCGGTTTATGTCGGCGATGTCGCGGATGCGATCATGCGCGCGCTGGTCGGCGATGTGGCGGCTCATGGGGCGCCGGGCAAGACCTACGAACTCGGCGGACCGAGGGTGTATTCGTTCAAGGAGATCATGGAGCTCGTCCTCGCCCAAACCCAGCGCCGGCGCTGGCTTGTGCCCTTGCCCTATTTCGTCGCCGATATTCAAGGCGCGCTCTTGGGCATGTTGCCCAATCCGCCGCTGACGGCGGATCAGGCAAAGCTTCTACGCGTCGACAACGTGGTTGCGCCCGGCGCGCTTGCGCTCGCTGATTTGGGCATCGTGCCGGTCTCGGTCGAGGTTATCTTGCCGACCTATATGGAGCGCTTTCGCAATCATGGGCGCTTTGCGGGGCCATGACGGGGTGTCATCCGAGCGCCGGCATAGCCGGCATATAGGCCCAGGCCAGAAGGCCAGCGCCCAGCAGCACCCGGTACAGGGCGTAGGGCGTGAAACGTTCGCGTTTCAAGGCCGTCAGTAAGGCGCTGGCGGCGGCGAGGCTCGCGATGAACGCGATGCCGCCCGCTATCAGCGTCTCGCCGTCGACGGGCGCTTGGGCGGAAAACGAACCGCGTCCGGCCAGGGCGAATGTCACCGGAATTGCGATCAGAAGGGAAAATCTGGCCGCGGCGACGCGCTCGTAACCGAGAAAGCGCGCGGCCATCACTGTGACCGAGGATCGCCCCGCGCCGGGCACGAGCGCCAGGAGCTGTGCGGCACCCATGGCCAGCGCGCCCGAGACGCGCATGTGCTCCATGCGCCGGATCGTCATGCCGAGCCGGTCGGCCAGATACAAAAGCACGCCGAAGACGATCGAAGCCAAGCCCAGATTTGCAGGCTCGGCCGCGATCTCCGAGCCGTCGAGGGCCATCCCCGCAATCAGCAGCGGCGCGCTTGCGAGCAGGACATTGAGTGCAAGTCGCGCGCCCGGATCGCGACGCCCGCGCGCCGCCTGAAAGAGCCCGAACGTCATCCGCCAGATGTCCTGGGACAACACCACCGCTAGCGCCAAGCCGCAGCCCAAATGCATCGCCGCCTCGACCGCGGGCGTGGGGCCCTGGCCGGCGAATATGGCGCGCAACATCATCCCGTGAGTGGCGGCGCTGACCGGCAACACAACGCTCGCGCCTTGGACCAACGCCGTGACGACAAGTTCAAAGAACGCCACTTGGCTCTCCGATCAGCCCCTTCCGCCCCGCCTTGGGGTTCCCCATCGGCAGCCGGATCCAAGCATACAACAGGGATTCGGCGCCTTACAGACGAGGCGTGGACATTCCGCGCCGCTCGATGGCGACCCCGCCGCGCATTGCGATTCCGCGTGCACGTCATGGATTACTCGCTTAGATTTAAGCCTTCTGCTGCGTTGCAGCACAAGAATCTGGGGTGCGGGCGTGCCATGTCGACGGAGATGCTCAAGTTCGTGTCGCGTGATCGGGCGATGCCCGACAAGCGCGAGGCCGGAGAACGGCGCGCGGACTTCGACGAAATCTTCGGGGAATTCGACGCCGAGCGCGCCGCGGCGCAGGCGGCGCGGTGCTCGCAATGCGGGATTCCGTTCTGTCAGACCCATTGCCCGCTGCACAACAATATCCCCGACTGGCTGATGCTCGCTTCTTCCGGCCGGCTCGAAGAGGCCTACGAAATCGCTTCCGCAACCAACAACATGCCCGAGATCTGCGGCCGCATCTGTCCGCAGGACCGCTTGTGCGAGGGCGCTTGCGTCATCGAGAAATCCGGCCATGGCACCGTGACCATCGGCGCCATCGAAAAATACATCACCGAAACCGCCTGGGAGCGCGGCTGGGTCAAGGTGCCGCGCCCTGCGCGCGAGCTCGGCCAATCCATCGGCATCATCGGCGCCGGTCCCGCGGGTCTCGCGGCGGCGGAGGAATTGCGCAAGCGCGGCTACCAGGTCGAGATCTACGACCGCCACGACCGGGCGGGCGGGCTGCTGGTTTACGGCATTCCCAATTTCAAACTCGAAAAGCACGTCGTCGCGCGGCGCGTTCACCGCCTGGCCGAGGCGGGCGTGCGCTTTCATGTGGGTGCCGAAATCGGGGCCGCGCTGGCATTCGAGGATTTGCGCGCGCGCCACGACGCGGTGCTGATCGCGACGGGCGTGTACGAGGCGACCGAACTCGCCGTTCCAGGCGTGGGACTCGGCAATGTGGTGCAGGCGCTCGATTATTTGATCGCGGCGAACCGCAAGGGTCTCGGCGACCGGGTGCCGGCGTTCGAGAGCGGCGCCTTGGACGCGCGCGGCAAACGCGTCGTCGTCGTCGGCGGCGGCGATACGGCGATGGATTGCGTGCGCACGGCCGTGCGCCAGGGCGCGCGCGCGGTGCAATGCCTCTATCGGCGCGACCGCAAGAACATGCCCGGCTCCGAGCGCGAGGTGCGTCACGCCGAGGAGGAGGGTGTCGAATTCGTCTGGCTCTCGCAGCCCGAAGCGGTGCTCGGCGATAATGTCGCGTGCGGCGTGCGGGCGATGCGCACCCATCTTGGCGTGCCCGGCCAGTCCGGCCGCCAGTCGCCCATGGCCATCGAAGGCTCGCATTTCCAAGTCGATGCCGATCTTGTGATCAAGGCGCTCGGCTTCGCTCCGGAGGATTTGCGCGGCGCGTTCGGCTGTCCCGAGCTCGCGGTCACGCGGCGCGGCACGCTCGGCGTCGATCCGAAATCGCTCATGACCAATCTCGACGGTGTCTTCGCGGCGGGCGATATCGTGCGCGGTGCGTCCCTGGTCGTCTGGGCCATCCGCGACGGTCGCGACGCGGCCGAAGGCATCCATCGCTTCCTGTCCGCCAAGGCCACCGCCAGCCCCGCGCGGGATTCGGCGCGCCAGGTCGCGTAATGGTCACGCGCGCGGACAGGGAAGGCGAGCGTTTCGCCGCCGAGTGGCGGGCGAACGCGGTGCATCTTGGCGCTTCCGGCCTCTATGACCCGGCGAACGAGCGCGATGCCTGCGGCGTTGGCCTGATCGCGGCAATCGACGGCAAACCTCGCCGCTCGGTCGTCGAGGCGGCGATCGATGCGCTGAAATGCGTCTGGCATCGCGGCGCGGTCGATGCCGACGGCAAGACGGGCGACGGCTCGGGCATCCACGTTCAGATCCCGCAGGACTTCTTCAAGGCGCATGTGCGACGCATGGGGCACGAGCCGCGCGATGGCCGCCTGGCGGTCGGCATGGTCTTTCTGCCGCGCACCGATCTCGCGGCGCAGGAACGCTGCCGCTGCATCATCGAGGCGGAAATCCTAAATTTCGGCTACCGCATCCATGGCTGGCGCCAAGTGCCGATCGAAGTCGGCGTCATTGGCGAAAAGGCCAACGCCACGCGCCCCGAAATCGAGCAGATCATTATCTACAACAGCCGCGGCGTGACCGACCGATTGTTCGAGCGCGATCTGTACATCATCCGCCGCCGCATCGAAAAAGCCGCGATGCAGGAAAGCATCAAGGAATTCTACGTCTGCTCGCTGTCGTGCCGCTCCGTGATCTACAAGGGCATGTTCGTCGCCGAGCAGCTCACCGGCTTTTATCCTGACCTGCTCGACGAGCGCTTCGTTTCCAATTTCGCCATTTATCACCAACGCTACTCGACCAACACTTTCCCGACCTGGCACCTCGCCCAGCCGTTCCGCGTCATCGCGCACAACGGCGAGATCAACACGTTGCTCGGAAATATCAATTGGATGAAGGCGCACGAGCCGCGCATGGCTCATGAGTTCTTCGGCGAATACATGGAGGACTTGAAGCCGCTCATTCAGCCGGGCGGGTCGGATTCGGCGGCGCTCGACGCGGTCTTCGAGGTCATGGCGCGCTCGCTGCGCTCGCTGCCGCTGGTGAAGACCATGCTCATGCCCGAGGCGTGGACGGCGCAATCGCCCATCCCCCAGGCGCACAAGGATCTCTATGCCTATTCGAACGCCGTGATCGAGCCGTGGGACGGCCCGGCCGCGATCGCGGCCTTCGGCGGGGTGTGGGCGCTCGCCGGCATGGATCGCAACGGCCTAAGGCCCTTGCGCTACACGCTGACACGCGACGGATTGCTCATCTGCGGCTCGGAAACCGGCATGGTGCGGGTGGACGAATCCGACGTGATCGAGCGCGGGCGCGTCGGCCCGGGACAGATGATCGCGGTCAATCTCGCCGAGGGTAGGCTCTATCACGACCGCGAGCTCAAGGATTGGATGGCGGCACAGCAGCCCTTCGGCCAGTGGACGCGCAATATCCGCGAGATCGATTCGCTGATCAAATCCGCCGACGAGCCGCACGAGATGTCGCCCGAGACCGTGCGTCGGCGCCAGCTTGCCGCGGGCTGGACGCACGAGGACCTGGAACTCGTCCTCCAACCCATGGCCGAGGAAGCCAAGGAGCCGATCGGTTCCATGGGCGACCATTCGCCGCTCGCGGTGCTCTCCGAGCGCTACCGCGGCTTGCATCATTTCTTCCGTCAGAATTTTAGCCAGATCACGAACCCGGCGATCGATCCCCTGCGCGAACGCCGCGTCATGTCGATCCGCACGCGTCTGGGCAATCTCGGCAATATCCTGGCCGAGGACGAAACCCAGGTGCGCATCCTGCAGCTCTCCTCGCCGGTGCTCTCGAACGCCGAGTTCGCCGCGATGCGAGCCTATATGGGCACGACCATCGCCGAGATCGATTGCACCTTCGAGCCGGACGGCGGCGAGTTCGCGCTTCGCGCCGCGCTCGACCGCATTCGCCGCGAGGCCGAGGAGGCGGTCAAGGCAGGCTCCGAGCATATCATCCTGACCGATCAGGCAATCTCGGCCGCGCGCGCGGCGATCCCCATGATTCTGGCGACCGGCGCGGTGCATGGCCATCTGGTGCGGCGAAATTTGCGCACCTACACCTCGGTCAATGTGCGCGCGGGCGAGTGCATGGACGTGCACTATTTCGCCGTGCTGATCGGCGTGGGGGCCACGACGGTCAACGCCTATCTGGCGCAGGAAACCATCGCCGACCGACACCGGCGCGGCCTGTTCGGCCAACGGGCGCTGAAGGACTGCATGCGCGGCTACAAGGAAGCCGTCGATGCGGGCCTGCTTAAGATCATGTCCAAGATGGGCATATCGGTCATCAGCTCCTATCGCGGCGGCTACAATTTCGAGGCCATCGGCCTGTCGCGCACCTTGGTCGCTGAGTATTTTCCCGGCATGCCGTCGCGTATTTCCGGCATCGGACTTGCGGGCATCCAGCACAAGGTGCTCGAACAGCACCGCGAGGCCCATGCGCCCGAAATCACGCCCTTGCCCATCGGCGGGTTCTACCGCTTCCGCCGCGGCGGAGAGACGCACGCCTTCGAGGCCCATCTCATCCACATGTTGCAGACGGCGGTTTCGACGGATTCCTATTCGACATACAAGCAGTACAGCGCGGCCGTGCGGCAGATGCCGCCAACGCAGCTACGCGATCTGTGGGAGCTCGCGCCCGCTCGCGCGCCCGTGTCGGTTGACGAGGTCGAATCGATCACGGAGATCCGCAAGCGTTTCATGACGCCCGGCATGTCGCTCGGCGCCCTTGGCCCGGAGGCGCACGAAACTCTGACCATCGCGATGAACCGCATCGGCGCCAAGTCGGACTCGGGCGAGGGCGGCGAGGCGCCCGAGCGCTTCCGGCCGCGCGAAAACGGCGACAACGCCAATTCCTCGGTCAAGCAGATCGCCTCGGGCCGCTTCGGCGTGACCGCGGAATATCTGAACAATTGCCGCGAGATCGAGATCAAGGTGTCGCAAGGCTCGAAGCCCGGCGAGGGCGGCCAGCTTCCCGGCTTCAAGGTGTCGGGCATGATCGCGCGCCTGCGCCATGCGACGCCGGGCGTCATGCTCATCTCGCCGCCGCCGCACCACGACATTTATTCGATCGAGGATCTGGCACAGCTCATCTACGACCTAAAGCAGATCAATCCGGATGCGCGCGTATCGGTGAAGCTCGTCGCGCGCTCGGGCATCGGCACCATCGCCGCGGGCGTCGCCAAGGCAAAGGCCGACATCATCCTTATCTCCGGCCATACCGGCGGCACGGGCGCGTCGCCCTTGTCCTCGATCAAATTTGCGGGAATCCCGTGGGAAATCGGGCTGTCGGAAACCAACCAGGTCCTGACGCTCAACCGCTTGCGCCACCGCGTACGCCTGCGTACCGATGGCGGAATCAAGACCGGGCGCGACGTCGTCATCGCCGCTCTGCTCGGCGCCGAGGAATACGGCATCGGCACCGCGGCGCTCGTCGCGATGGGTTGCCTCCTGGTGCGCCAATGCCACTCCAACACCTGCCCAGTCGGCATTTGTACCCAGGACGATAAACTGCGCGAGCGTTTCTCCGGCACGCCCGAGAAGGTCGTCAATCTGTTCAGCTTCATAGCCGAAGAGGTGCGCGAGATTCTCGCGTCTCTCGGCGCGCGCACATTGAACGAAATCATCGGGCGCACCGATTTTCTGTTCCAGGTCAATCGCGGCTCGGCCTATCTCGACGACCTCGATCTGAACCCTCTGCTCGCCCAGGCCGATCCCGGCGAATTCCCCCGCTATTGTGCGATCGAGGGCCGGAACGAAGTGCCCGACTCGCTCGATGCCCAGATGATCCAAGACGCGCGCCCCGCGCTCGAGGGCGGCGAGCGCATGCAGCTCACCTACAATATCCGCAACACCCACCGGGCCATCGGCACGCGCCTGTCTTCGGCCATCGTCCGCCGCTTCGGCATGGCGGGTCTTGCGCCTGGGCATATCACCGTGCGCCTGCGCGGCGCGGCGGGGCAATCGCTCGGCGCCTTCTTGGTGCAGGGTGTCGCACTCGAGGTGTTCGGCGACGCCAATGATTATGTCGGCAAGGGGTTGTCGGGCGGTTCAATCGTGCTTCGCCCGATGATGGCTAGCCAACTGCGCACCAACGAGAACACCATCATCGGCAACACGGTGCTTTACGGCGCGACCTCGGGCAAATTATTCGCCTCGGGCCAGGCGGGCGAGCGCTTCGCCGTGCGCAATTCGGGTGCCGATGCCGTGATCGAGGGCTGCGGGGCCAATGGCTGCGAGTATATGACCGGGGGCCGGATCGTCATCCTCGGGCCCGTCGGCGACAACTTCGCCGCAGGCATGACGGGCGGCATGGCCTTCGTTTACGACCAGGCTGGCGATTTCGACGCGCGCCTCAATCCCGATACCGTGTTGGCCCACCGGATCGAAACCGAATACTGGGACGGCATATGCCGCGCCCTCATCGCCGAGCACGCCGAACGCACGGGTTCGAGCTTCGCGGCCGCGCTTCTTAACGATTGGGACGCCGCGCGCGGGCATTTCTGGCAGATTGTCCCCAAGGAAATGGTTACGCGCCTGGCCGAGCCCACACGCGCGGCTCCCGCCGTGCTCAAGCGGGCCTAAGGGCGCGCCCGGGCTTGCCGGGGGCGGGGGCGGAAAATCGCGTGTTTTCGACGGGATTTTGACATCGGCAAGGTGTTTCCCGAACGCACTTCGATTAGACTGTCTTGCGCATGCGGACCCTATTTCACGTCTGGCTTTCACCTGAATCGCGGAAAGTCCGCGTGGTATTGGCGGATAAGCGCCTCGAATTCGACATGAAGGTCGAAAAGGTGTGGGAGCGGCGTCCCGAATTTCTCGCCCTCAATCCCGCCGGGACCGTGCCGGTCCTGATCGAGGAAGACGGTGCCGTGCTCGCCGATTCGAATGCGATCTCGGAATATCTCGACGAGGTGCACAGTGGCCGCCCCGTGCTCGGCCATACGCCGCTCGTCCGTGCCGAGGTGCGTCGCCTCGTCGCGTGGTTCGATCAGAAGTTCGGCCGCGAGGTTTCGGATCTGGTGTTGAACGAGAAGTTCTTGAAGCGCTTTCTCGGCCTCGGCCAGCCCGACGGCACGGCGATTCGCGCGGGCCTTGCCAATCTGCACTACCATCTCGATTACATTGGCTATCTCGCTGAACGGCGCAATTGGCTGGCGGGCGAGGAATTCTCGCTCGCCGACATTGCCGCGGGCGCGCATGTGTCGTGCCTGGACTATCTCGGCGACGTGCCGTGGGAACAACATCCGGGCGCGCGCGAGTGGTACGCGCGGCTCAAATCCCAACCGAGCTTCCGCGCGATCTTGGCGGACCACATTCCGGGCGCGCCCCCGCCCAAGCACTACGCCAATCCCGATTTCTAGGGCGGGCCCGATTTCTAGGGCGGGCCCGATTTCTAGGGCGGGGCGGAAAACATGGCCGCCAAGCGGCCCGGATTCCCAGCCAAGCGGAAATTTTGCTCCGATCATTCGGGCCGGCCGTTCGAGCCGATCGGAGTCCTTGCAAGGGCCGGTCTTCGCAAGCTGGCAAAGACGCGCCGCCCCATCCGCTTGACGTCGCACTCTTTTGATGCGGCACCGCTCGATGCGGCGTCATCTAGCGCGGCGCTGGAAGCTCCGCGGGCCTCTGGCGTGTGAGCGACGCGCTCTGGTCGAGCGCGCGCAAGGCTGTCTGGGCATTGCCTGCGGCGGGCGATTGCGGTGCGCGCGCGATCAAATGCACCCAGTCGGCGCGCGCGCCCACCCAATCGCCGGCCAGCTTGCGAATCTCGCCTCGCCGATACAGCGCTTCGGGATGGGAAGGATTGACCGCAAGGGCGCGTTCGAGATCGTCCAGCGCCAAATCACGCTGGCCGAGCGCGCGGTACAGCTCGGCGCGGAAGACCAACGCCTCGGCGTTTCCCGGATCGAGATCGAGCGCGCGGTGGAGATCGTCGAGCGCATCCCACGATTTGCCCAGGATGCGGCGCGCAAAGGAGCGATCGATGTAAAGCGCCGTATCGCCGGGCAGGGTGGCCAGCGCCCGGGTTTGCGTGTCGTCGGCGCGCGCTGCTTGGCCCGCGAGCAGCCAGGCGCGGCCCGCGCGCGCGAGTAGGCGGCCCTGCTCGATGCCGCTCGCCAAGGATGCATTGTGTTCGAGCGCGCGCGCGCGCTCGGTCTGGCCGGCAGTGCTGGCGAACTCGGCCGCAAGCGCGGTCATGGGGGCGGTCAGCCAAGCGAATGTGAAGAAGGCCGAGGCGAGTGCCGCCGACAAAGCTTGCTTGGTCCGCCGCATGGGATTTTCGCTTCGAATTCCGCTTCGAATCATGAAGTGGACAGCATGCGCGGTTGTTTAGAAGTAATCAAGAACGGTGGATAACTATAAGAAATCTATATATTGTATTATTGATCTGAATAACCCCAATAACTTGAGTCCGGCGATTTTATCGGCGGCAATTTCATTGGGGGGTGGGGCGCAATTGGGCAAGGTTCGCGGCCGCGCTGCGGGCGGCGGCGCTGTCCGGGTCTGCCACCAGGGCTTGGCGCCAATCTTGGCCGGCGCCTTCCTCGTCGCCCCCGAGATGGCGGAGGATGCCGCGCTCGAGCCAGGCGTCAGCGTTGCGAGGGTTGAGCGCGACCGCCTTGTCGGCATCGGCGCGCGCCTCGGCCTGGCGGGCGAGCTTGCGCCGGATGGTCGCGCGCAGGGTCAGCACATCGTCGCGCGTGGGTGAAGCGGCAAGCGCGCGATCGAGGTCTTCGAGCGCGGCGGTGAGCCGCGCTTGGTCGATGGGCGGGCCGGCCGTGGGCTGGACAGGCGTGTTCTTGCCCTTGGCGTCGGCAGGCGGGCCCGGCTTGGTCTTTGCGGGCGGGGGCTTGGTGGCGGATTTGGCCGCACCGGGCTTTGCCGGCGCGCTCGCGGCCTCGCGTCCAGCCGGATCGATGTGCAGCACCGCGCGGTCAAGCAACAGATCGGCGTCGCTCGGTTTTTGCAGCAGGGCGCGGTCGAGCGCCTTCATCGCGCGTTCGGGCCGGCCCGCGCGCGCCCAGGATTGCGCCGCCTGCGCAAGCACGTCTGGCACCAATTCCGGGCGTTCATTGGCCAGATTGTCCGCTAAGGATTCGAGCTTGACCGCCGCTTCCGCGTGTTGGCCGAGCGCCGCGAGCGCCAGCGCCACGCAATGTAGCGCCGGCGCGCCGCCGCCTTGGCCACGCCAAGCCTCGCCCGTCCTGAGCGCCTTTTGCGCATCCTCGCCGATCTGGCGCAAGCAAGCGCCATAGCGTTCGATGTCCTTGTCCGTGTTCGCCGCCGAGGCCGGTTGCGCCCCGAGCGCCCAAAGACACACCGCGAGAAGCGCCGCGGCCGCAAAGGCGTGCGTGCCCTGTCGCCGCGTCCCGCGCTCTGGCATGGTGTGTTCATATCTCATGACACGGGTTATCGCGGGTTCAGTCATGCTTGGGCAAGCGCGGTTGTTTTGCTTCGGGGCGGGCTATAGCGCCGGCGCATTCGCGCGCCTCGTGCGCGCCGAGGGCTGGCGCGTCGCGGGCACTTGCCGCACGGCGGGCAAACAGGCGGCGCTCGCGGCCGAAGGCTTCGAGACCTACCGCTTCGATCGCGGCCAAAAACTCGACGCGTGCGCGCTCGAGGGCGCGACACACGTCTTGGTCTCGGTTCCGCCCGACGAACAAGGCGATTCCGTATTCGAGGCCCACGGATGCGACCTCAAGACGCTGCCGGACCTTCGATGGCTCGGCTATCTCTCGACCACTGGGGTTTACGGCGACCGCGGCGGGGATTGGGTGGATGAAGACTCCGATTTGCGCGCGACCGAGCCGCGTTCCCGGCGGCGCATCGCGGCCGAGAACGCCTGGCTCGGGCTGTGGCGCGAGGCGCGCGTGCCGGTCCACATCTTTCGTTTGGCCGGTATTTACGGCCCCGGGCGCAGTGCCTTCGACGCCCTGCGCTCCGGAAATGCCCGGCGCATCCATAAGCCGGGACAAGTGTTCTCGCGCATCCATGTCGAAGATATTGCCCGGATCTTGCGTGCGTCCATCGCCCGGCCCGCGCCGGGGACCATCTACAATATTTGCGACGACGCCCCCGCCCCCGCCGACGAGGTCTTGGCCCATGCCGCGGCGCTGCTCGGGCAAGAGCCGCCGCCGCTCGTGCCCATCGAGCGCGCGGCGCTGTCGGAGATGGCGGCGAGTTTCTATCGCGACAATCGCCGGGTGCGGAATGCACGCGTCAAGAACGAACTCGGCATTGCGTTGCTTTATCCCGATTACCGCCGGGGCCTCGCCGCGATCCTTGCCGCCGAGCGCGGTTAGCGCACAGGCCCGCACAAATCGTCGAGCGTCGCGCGCAGGCGCGCGACGTCCTCGGGCCGCGACAGCCGGTGATCGCCGTCTTTGACCAGCGTCACCGCCACGTCGGTCGAGGCGAGGGCCTGGGCAAGATCGAGCGCGACCCGCCACGGCACGTCCGGGTCCGCCATGCCGTGCAGCAGGCGCACGGGCCCGGAAAATTCGATTCTCCGGTCCATCACCAATTGCCGCCTGCCGTCCTCGATGAGGGCGCGCGTGATGGTGTAGGGCTCGGCGCCGTATTGGGACGGCGCGTGATGGCGGCCGTCGCGTTCGATTTCGCGCCGGACTTCGTCGGAGAAATCGTCCCACATGCGCACGACGAAATCGGGCGCCGCCGCGATGCCGACCAGCGCGGCGATGCGCGCGGGGCGCGCCAAGGCCAGTTTCAACATGATCCAGCCGCCCATCGAGGAGCCGACGAGGATCTGCGGTCCGTCGGTCAGCTGATCAAGCGCCGCCAGGGCGTCCTCGGTCCAGATGCCGATCGTGCCGTCGGCGAACCGGCCCGAGGATTGGCCGTGGCCCTGATAATCGAAGCGCAGGAACGCCTGGCCGCGCGAGCGCGCCCAGGCTTCGAGCGCGACGGCCTTGGTTCCCGTCATGTCGGACATGAAGCCGCCAAGAAACACCACGCCCGGCGCGCGCCCGGAGGTGTGGCGGTAGGCGATTGAGGCGCCGCCCTCGCGTGCTAAGATTTGCGCCGTATCGGTCATGGATCCCCAGCATAGCAGAAGCACCGCGCCCTCGGCCGCAGCCCGAATCCCCACGCCCCAAGTTAAGGCCGCGCCGACCGTGCTCCAGGTTCTGCCGTCCCTCGACACGGGCGGAGCGGAGCGGGGCTGCGTCGATGTGGCCTTGGCGCTCGTGCGCGCGGGCGGCGTGGCCCTGGTCGCGTCCTCGGGCGGGCGGATGGTGCGCGAGCTCGAACGCGGCGGCGCCAGGCACGTGACATTGCCCGTCCACAGCAAGAATCCGTTCGTGATGCGCGCGAATGCCGGCCGGCTCGCCGAACTCGTGCGCGCGCACGGCGTCGATATTTTGCACGCGCGCAGCCGCGCCCCGGCGTGGAGCGCCTATTGGGCCGCGCGGCGCACGGGCTGCAAGCTCGTCACCACGGTGCATGGGCCCTATTCGGCCGGTTGGCCCAAAAAATTTTACAATGCCGTCATGACCAAGGGCGACCGCGTGGTCGCGATTTCGGCATTTATCGCGCGCTACATCGAAACCCATTATGCCGGCGTGACGCCGCGCGTCACGGTGATCCATCGCGGCATCGATCCGGCGGTTTTCGATCCGGCGCGCGTCGATCCGGGCCGCATGGTGACACTCGCGGCGGATTGGCGCCTCCCGGACGGCGCGCCCGTCGTCCTGCTGCCGGGTCGGCTCACGCGCTGGAAGGGCCAGGCGGTGCTGATCGAGGCCATCGCCCGGCTCGGCCGGCGCGATATCGCCGTGGTCATCGTCGGATCCGATCAGGGCCGCCACGCCTATAGGCGCGAACTCGAGGCCTTGGTCGAGCGCCGGAATCTCGGCGGGATCGTCCGGCTCATGCCCGATTGCCGGGACATGGCGGCGGCTTACATGCTGGCCGATGTCGTGGTCTCGGCCTCGACCGACCCCGAGGCCTTCGGCCGCGTCGCCGCCGAGGCCCAGGCCATGGGCCGGCCAGTGATCGTGACCGATCACGGCGCTTCAAGGGAAACCGTGATCGAGGGCGAAACCGGGCTGATCGTGCCCCCTGGCGATCCCGGCCGTCTCGCCGACGCGATTCGCGACTCGCTCGCACTCGAGGCGGGCCGACGCGCGGAAATCGCCGCCGCGGCGATGGCCCATATTCGCGCGCGCTTCACCAAGGACGTCATGTGCCGTGCCAAGCTCGCGCTCTACCGCGAAGTCGCTTCCGGCGCGCGCGCCGGACGGGCATCCGTGGCGCAACATCGTCCCCGTGACGCAACCTCGACGACGCGCAAAGGACCGCGCGGCAGGGATGCGACGGCGCCATGAGCGGGCGGATTCTCGTCATCAAGCTCGGCGCGCTCGGCGATTTCGTCCAAGCGCTCGGCCCCATGGCCGCGATCCGCCGTCATCACAAGGACGCGCATCTCACGCTCCTGACGACCGCCCCCTATGCCGAGATCGCGCGCGCGACCGGCTGGTTCTCCGAGCTCTGGATCGACGACCGGCCGTCCAGATGGCGCGTTTGCGCGCTTCTCGCCCTGCGCCGGCGTCTGCTCGATGCGCGTTTCGAGCGGATTTACGATCTGCAAACCTCCCGTCGCTCGGGGTTGTATTTTCGCCTGATGGCGCGGCCCTTCGCCGCCCGCCCCGAATGGTCGGGAATCGCGCGGGGCTGCTCGCACCCGCACGCCAACCCGCGCCGCGATTTTCTCCACACCATCGACCGCCAGGCCGAGCAACTGGCGATGGCCGGCGTGAGCGTGGCGCCGCGCATCGATCTGTCGTGGCTCGATGCGGATGTCTCGCGCTTTGCCTTGCCCAGGCCCTATGTTCTGTTCGCGCCGGGGGGCGCGGCGCACCGACCGGCCAAACGCTGGCCAGCCGCGCATTACGGCGCCCTGGCCGCGCGCCTGCTCGCCTCGGGGCGCGCGGTTGTCTTGCTCGGCATCGCGTCCGAGCGCGCCACGATGGCCGAGATCCGCGAGGCCGCGCCCGGCGCGCGCGATTTGTCCGGCGCCGTATCCTTGGCCGAGATTGCCGCCTTGGCGCGCAGCGCATCGGGTGCGGTCGGCAACGACACGGGACCCATGCACCTCATTGCCGGTTCGGGTTGCCCGGCGGTCGTGTTGTTCTCGGACGAATCCGATCCCGCCTTGTGCGCCCCGCGCGCGCCCGAAGGCGTGCGCCCGGTTGGGATTTTGCGCCGCGCGCCGCTCGCCGCACTCGCGGTCGAGGAGGTTCTTCGCGCCCTCCCATCGGCTTAAATCTGCCCCGCGTTCATCGGCTATTAACCAAAAGAATCGAGCGTGTGCCCGGGCTTGCGGTCGCGCTTCGCTGCCGCGCCTTGCTTGACAGGGCCGGGCCTGCGACTAGAGTCCGCGCCTTCGCGTAAACCTTTGGCAACACGGCTGAAACAGCGCCCATGGTGGCTTTGACACTTCCCGATGGCAGCGTGCGGCGCTACCAAGCGCCGGTCACGGGGGCGGTGCTTGCCGCCGATATCGGTCCGGGCCTTGCCAAGGCGGCGCTCGTCGTCAAGGTCGATGGCGAGTCGCGCGATCTTGCCCGGGTTATCGAGCGCGACGCCAAGGTCGAGATTGTGACGGCGAAAAGCCCCGAGGCACTCGATCTTCTGCGCCACGACTGCGCCCATGTGCTCGCCGAGGCGGCCAAGGAACTCTATCCCGACATCCAGGTCACGATCGGCCCGGCCATCGAGGACGGATTTTATTACGATTTCGCCCGCACCCAGCCCTTCACGCCCGAGGACCTGGCGCGTCTCGAGGCCCGCATGCGCGAAATCGTCGATCGCGACGAGCCGATTTCGCGCGAGGTTTGGGACCGCCAGGACGCGATCAATTTTTTCCAGTCGATCGGCGAACACTACAAGGCCGAGATCGTGCGCGACCTGCCCAAGGGCGAGACGATCACGATCTACAAGCAGGGCTCCTTCGTCGATCTGTGCCTGGGGCCGCATTTGCCGTCCACCGGCAAGCTCGGAAAGGCTTTCAAGCTGCTCAAGGTCGCGGGCGCGTATTGGCGCGGCGATCATCGCAACGAGATGCTCCAGCGCGTGTACGGAACGTGTTGGGCGAACGACCAGCAGCTCAAGGATTACCTTCACCGCCTGGAAGAGGCCGAGCGGCGCGACCATCGCAAGCTCGGACGCGAGATGGGCTTGTTCCATTTGCAGGAAGAGGCCGCGGGCAGCGTGTTCTGGCATCCCAAGGGCTGGGTGCTGTGGCGCGCGGTCGAAACCTATATGCGTGCTCGGCTCGACGAGGGCGGCTATGTCGAGGTCAAGACTCCCCAACTCGTTGACCGCGCGCTCTGGGAAGCATCGGGCCATTGGGAAAAATTCCGCCAGAACATGTTCACCACCGAAGCCGAAGGCGACAAGGTCCTCGCGCTCAAGCCCATGAACTGCCCCTGCCACGTGCAGATCTTCCGCCAGGGTATCCGCAGCTACCGCGATTTGCCGCTGCGCATGGCGGAATTCGGCTCCTGCCATCGCAACGAGCCGTCGGGCGCGCTCCACGGCATCATGCGCGTGCGCGCCTTCACCCAGGACGACGCGCATATTTTCTGCACCGAGGACCAGATCGAGGACGAAACCAGACGGTTTTGCGATCTCCTGTCCTCGATCTACGCCGCTTTCGGATTCAAGGATTTCGCCATCAAGTTCGCCGACCGGCCGCCGGTGCGCGCGGGCTCGGACGAAACCTGGGACAAGGCCGAAGCCGCGCTCCGGCGCGCGATCGAGGCGGCGGGCCGCGCCTATGTCATGAATCCGGGCGAGGGCGCGTTCTACGGCCCCAAGCTCGAATTCGTTCTGCGCGACGCCATCGGGCGCGACTGGCAATGCGGCACCTTGCAGGTCGATTTCGTCCTGCCCGAACGCCTTGGCGCCAATTACGTGGCCGAGGACGGCCAGAAGCACCGCCCCGTCATGCTTCACCGCGCGATCATCGGCTCGTTCGAGCGCTTCATCGGCATCCTGATCGAGAACTACGCGGGCGCCATGCCGTCATGGCTCGCCCCGGTGCAGGTCGTGGTGGCGACGATCACCAATGACAGCGATGCCTATGCCCGCGAGGTTCTGGCAGCGCTCGGGGCGGCGGGCCTGCGCGCGGAAATCGACCTTGGCGCTGACAAGATCGGCTACAAGGTGCGCGAACATTCCCTTGCCAAGGTTCCGGCCATTCTTGCTGTCGGCAAGAAGGAGGTCGAGGCGCGTTCGGTGGCGCTCCGCCGCTTCGGATCGAACGGCCAGGAGGTCCTTGCTCTGGATGAAGCGGTCCGTATGCTGAAGGCGGAAGGGGCGCCGCCCAAGCACTAGACGCCCCGCGCCACCGCGAGACGGCGCCGCGGCCCATCCCGCGCCGACAACGAAGGAGAAACCGACATCGCACGTTTGCCATTCCAACCTCAGCCGTCCCGCGATGGGCCGCGCGTGAATCATGAAATCCGGGTGCCGGCCGTCCGGCTCGTGGACGAAACCGGAGAGAATGTCGGCGTCGTCGCCATCGACGACGCCATCCGCCGCGCGGAAGCCGCGGGCCTGGACCTGGTCGAGGTCGCCGGCGCGGCCGATCCTCCGGTTTGCAAAATCCTCGACTTCGGCAAGTTCAAGTACGAGGAGCAGAAGAAGAAGAACGAAGCCCGCAAGCGGCAGAAGATCATCGAGATCAAGGAAATCAAGATGCGCCCGGGCATCGACGACCACGATTACGCGGTCAAGATGCGCGCGATGGAACGCTTCCTCGCCGAGGGCGACAAGATCAAGGTCACGCTCCGCTTCCGGGGCCGCGAGATGCTCCACACCGATCTCGGCATGAAGGTGCTCGACCGCATCAAGGACGATCTGGAAAAATCGGCCAAGATCGAACAGACGCCCAAGATGGAAGGCCGGCAGATGATCATGGTCATCGCGCCGCGTTAGCGCGGGACGCGCGCGACCGAATAGGGGGCGGAACCAAGGGTCCGCCCCTTTTTCTTCTTTTTCTTCTGTTGTTTCTTGCGCGCGCCCGCTCCGTGGTTCACGCCCGTATCACGCGTGTGCTCGGGGCGCGATGGCCACGCGCGCAAGATTGCCGCGCGGCCTCGATCGAGGGGAAAGCGGCGCGTCCCGGGCCACAATTTCCAGGGCCGGCAGCGCCGGCGTGGCTCCAACCGGCGGGGAAATCGCGCTCTCTCTCAAGCCCGGCCTATCGTCCTCGCCCTGGCGTCCCCTAAAGGCGCGGTCTTTTAGGACGCCGCCGCCCCCGGCGCGGGTAATCCTGCCGCCTTGCGCGCCTCTGGCCCCCCGGCTATAAACCGCGCCTCCAAACCTCCGGGCGGAATGGCGAAAGGGCATGCCTCCCCGCCCCGAAGCGTGCCACATCAAGCACTTGGAAGGATGCGCAAAATGCCCAAGATGAAAAGCCGCTCCGCGGCCAAGAAGCGATTCCGCTTCACCGGCACGGGCAAGGTCAAGATGAGCCCGGCCAAGAAACGCCACAATCTCCGCAAGCGTTCACCCTCCATGAAGCGAAAGGCGCGAGGCATGGAAACCGTGGACAAGAGCGATCAGGGCCGCTTCTTGACGTGGCTGCCCTATAGCGGCCGCTAGAGGGAGATTGACATGGCACGCGTAAAACGGGGCGTCACCAGCCACGCCCGGCACAAGAAAATCCTCAAGCTGGCCAAGGGATACCGCGGCCGGTCCTCGACCAATTACCGCATCGCGCTCGAGCGGGTCGAGAAGGCGTTGCAATACGCCTATCGCGACCGGCGCAATCGCAAGCGCGATTTTCGCGGTCTTTGGATCCAGCGCATCAATGCCGGCGCCCGCGCCAACGGCCTGACCTATTCCCAGCTCATCAACGGGATGAAAAAGGCTGCCATCATCGTGGATCGCAAGATTCTGGCGGAATTGGCGGTAAGCGAGCCCGAGGCGTTTAGCGCGTTGGTCGAAGAGGCCCGCGCCACCCTCGCCCAGGCTTAAGGCTTAGGCGAATCCAGGGGACGCGGGCGCCGCGGCACGTGGCGCCCGTCCGCCGCTGCCGCGCCGCCCCGCCAGCAACGGGGAACGCGCGATGGAGAATTGGGACACGCTCAAGGCCGCGCTTGCGGCCGAAATCGCGGGCGCGGGCGACGCGGACGCGCTCGAGGACGTGCGCGTGCGCGCGCTCGGGCGCAAGGGGCGCGTCACCGAATTGATGAAGACTCTCGGCGCGCTGTCCCCCGACGACCGCCGCGCGGCGGGGCAGGCGCTGAACGCGATCAAGGATGAAATCGCCGCAGCCATCGACGCGCGCAAGATCGCGCTCGGCGATTTGGCGCTCGCTTCGCGCCTGGCCGCCGAGCAATTGGATTTGAGCCTGCCCGCTCGCCCCGAGGGCGAGGGCCGGCTGCACCCGGTGAGCCAGACCGTCGAGGAAGTCATCGCCATTTTCGGCGCCATGGGGTTCTCGCTCGCCGAGGGTCCCGACATCGAAGACGATTTTCACAACTTCACCGCCCTCAACATTCCCCCCGAGCATCCCGCGCGCCAGATGCACGACACGTTCTATTTCCAGCCGCGCGCCGACGGCTCGCGGCTCTTGCTGCGCACCCACACTTCGCCCGTGCAGATCCGGGCGATGAAGACGACCAAGCCGCCGCTCCGCCTCATCGTGCCCGGGCGCACCTATCGCTCGGACTCGGACATGACGCACACGCCCATGTTTCACCAGGTCGAAGGCCTGGTGATCGACGAGACGGCGCATATGGGGCACCTGAAAGGTTGTCTCGCCGAGTTTTGCCGCACTTATTTCGAGGTACCGAACCTGAAAATCCGCTTCCGCCCCAGTTTCTTCCCGTTCACAGAGCCCTCGGCGGAACTCGATATCGGCTGCAGCCGCGCGGGCGGAGAGCTCAAGATCGGCGAGGGCGAGGATTGGCTTGAGATTCTCGGTTGCGGCATGGTGCATCCCAGTGTCCTCGCCAATTGCGGCCTCGATCCCGAGCGCTACCAGGGTTTCGCCTTCGGCATGGGCATCGAGCGCATCGCCATGCTCAAGTACGGCATTCCGGATTTGCGCACGTTCTACGAGAGCGATCTGCGCTGGCTGCGCCATTACGGCTTTGCGCCGCTGGATACGCCGAACCTCTCGACGGGATTGTCGCCGTGAAGTTCACGCTCTCCTGGCTCAAGGACCATCTCGAAACCGACATCGCGCTCGACGAGATCGTGCAGCGGCTGACCGCGCTCGGCCTCGAGGTCGAGGGCACGCTCGACCGCGCGCGCGCGCTCGCGCCCTTCACCGTCGCCTATGTCATCGAGGCCACGCGCCATCCCAATGCCGACCGGCTATCGGTGTGCCGCGTCGATACGGGCAAGGGCGAAGTGCAGGTCGTGTGCGGCGCGCCCAACGCGCGCACCGGCATGAAGGGCGTGTTCGCGCCGTCGGGCAGCCACATCCCCGGCACGGGCGTCGATCTCAAATCCTCCGTCATCCGCGGCGTCGAATCGCAGGGCATGCTGTGCTCGGAACACGAGATGGGCCTGTCGCAGGAGCACGACGGCATCATCGAACTCGCGCCCGACGCGCCTATCGGTCAAGCCTTCGCCGCGCTCATGGGTCTCGACGACCCGGTCATCGAGTTGTCGATCACGCCCAATCGCGGCGATTGCCTGGGCGTGCGCGGCATCGCGCGCGATCTCGCGGCTGCGGGTCTCGGCCGCCTAAAGGCGATCGATGCGTCCCCCGTGCCGGGCGCGTTTGCTAGCCCCATCGCGTGGCGGCGCGATTTTGCGGACGGATCGGGTCAGGCCTGCCCGTTCGTTGTCGGGCGCTATTTCCGCGGCGTGAAAAATGGCCCCAGTCCCGAATGGCTGCGCAACCGCCTGAAGGCCATCGGCGTGCGGCCGATTTCCGCGCTGGTCGATATCACAAACTACGTGACCTTCGATCTCGGTCGGCCATTGCATGTCTTCGATGCCGACAAGCTCGCCGGCGATGTGACGATGCGGTTCGCCAAATCCGGCGAGAGCATTCTGGCCCTCGACGGCCGGCGCTACGAACTCGACGGAGACATCGCCGTCATCGCCGATAGCCGCCAGGCGCACGCCATAGGCGGCATCATGGGCGGCGAGGACAGCGGCGTGTCGGAATCGACGGTCAATGTCTTTTTGGAAGCCGCGCTATTCGATCCCATCCGCGTGGCGGCAACCGGCCGCCGTCTCGGCATCGAGAGCGATGCGCGCTATCGCTTCGAGCGCGGCGTCGATCCGGCTTCGCCCGTGTGGGGTGCGGAAATCGCCGCGCGGCTGATCCGCGATTTATGCGGCGGCGAGGCGAGCGCGTTGACGCAAGCGGGCGAAATGCCCTCGCCCTCGCGCGCGCTCACTCTGCGGCCCTCGCGCGTGGCCACGCTCGGCGGCGCCGATGTGCCGGCAAGCGAACAGCGCCGCATTCTCGAAGCACTTGGCTTCGCGGTCCGCGAGATATCGTCGCCGCAATCGGGCGATGTATTCGAGACATTGCCGCCGACATGGCGGCGTGAATTCGACGGCGAGGCCGATCTCGTCGAGGAAGTGCTGCGCATCTGGGGTTACGACAAGATCCCGCCGGTACCCGTGCGACTCGAAGGCGCGCTGCCGGGTGTGGCGATCACCCCGCTCGCTCAGCGCGGCCGCCTTGCCCGGCGCGCCCTAGCCCAGCGCTTCATGATCGAAACCGTGACCTGGTCATTCATGGCGGCCAAGGACGCCGTGCATTTCGGCGGCGCGCCGGCGGCGCTGCGCCTGGCCAATCCGATCAGCACCGATCTCGACCAGATGCGGCCCTCGATCCTGCCCAATCTGATCGCGGCGGCTTCGCGCAACGCCGCGCGGGGCTTCGCGGACATCGCCATGTTCGAGGTTGGACCGCAATATTCCGACGATACCCAGCGCGGTCAGTCCCTGGTTGCGGCCGGCGTGATCGCGGGCGCAACGCCGCGACATTGGGCGGAGCCTACGCGCGCGGCCGATGCCTTCGACGCCAAGGCGGCGGTGCTCGCCGTGCTCGGTGCGGTGCGCGCGCCGCTCGATAAGCTCCAACTCGCGCGCGAGGCGCCCGGCTGGTACCACCCGGGCCGCAGCGCCACGTACCGCCTGGGTCCGAACGTGCTTGCCCGGTTCGGCGAGCTTCACCCGCGCGCGCTTGCCGCCATGGATGCGCGCGGGCCGATGGCCGGTTTCGAAATTTTTCTCGACGCCGTGCCGCAGCCGCGCGCGAAATCGGGCAAGGCGCGGACCTTGCTCAAGCCCTCGCCCTTCCAGCCCGTATATCGCGAGTTCGCCTTCGTGCTGGCCGCCGACATGCCGGCGGAAAAACTCGTCGCCGCCGTGCGCGGCGCGGACAAGGCGCTCATCGCCGAGGTGCGGGTCTTCGATGTCTATGCCGGCAGCCATGTGGGCGAGGGCGAAAAATCCCTCGCGCTTTCGGTCGCCCTGCAGCCGGTCGAGCGCACCTTGACCGATGCCGAAATCGAGGCGGTCGGGAAGAAGATCGTCGAGGCGGCGGCCAAGCAGGCGGGCGCCGCGCTGCGCGGCTAGGCAGATTGATGCCCCGCTGCGCGGCTCGGGCGCTTTCCTGAGCGGGATCGCTCGGCCCAGTCTCGCTCGGCCCAGTCTCGCTCGGTCCAGTCTGGCGCGGCCTGATTCTCGCCCGGAATGTTCGGCCGCGGCCACGGTCTAAATCTCGAACGCGGGTGCCGGCGGCGCGGGCGCGTTCAGGACAATCACGATTTAGCGCCAAATCCTGTCCTGCTTGTCGTAGGCGCCGACGCGCAGATCCGGTTTTTCCTTCACGAGTTCGCGCTTGAGCACGCGCTGGGAATCGGTACGCGGGAAGTCGGCGCGATACTCCCAATAGCGCGGCACCTTGAACGCGGCGAGCTGGCCCGCGCAATGCGCGACGATGCGCTCGGGCGGCACGTTCTCGGGCGTGTGTCCGGGCATGAGCTGGATATAGGCCTTGGCCTCCTCGCCGCGATAGGAATCGGGCACGGGCACGATCGCCGCATCCTCGATTTCGGGCATTGCCCGGATCACCCACTCGACCTCGCGGCAGGCGATATTCTCGCCCGAGCGGCGCACCATGTCCTTGAAGCGCCCGACGATATAAAGATAGCCGTCGCCGTCCATCCGTCCCTGATCGCCGGTGCGAAACCAGCCGGCGCGGAACGATTCGGCGTTCGCGGCGTCGTTCTTGTAGTAGCCGTGGAGGATGCCCGACCCCTTCACGCATACTTCCCCGAGCGCGCCCGTCGCAACCTCGGCGCCGTTTTCGTCCGCGACCATCACCGAACGAAATGGGCTGGGCACGCCGCAGGTTCCGCTGCCGGTGGTCGCGAGGATGCGATGGACGGGCACGTGCGTGCCGGGACCGATTTCGGTCATGCCGTACGATTCCTGCGCCAGCACGCCGAAGCGGCTCTGGAAATCCGCCTGATTTTCCTTCGACAGCGCGAAGGTATTGGCGATCTTGAGGCGGTTCTTGGCGTCGTCGGGGTGGGCTGGTTGTTTGTACACGGCCTCGAACACCGCGATGTACTCGCAGCCATGCGCGCGGACATCGGGCATGAAGCGTTTGGCGGTGGGCTTTCTCGGAATGTACAGCGCGGCCCCGCCGGCGAAGATCGCGTTCGCGATCATCCGCTGCGGCACCATGTAGAACCAGCTCGAGCCGCAATAGATGCGATCGATGGGCGTGGCCCACATCTCGAACATGGTCTTGCCCAGCACTAGCCAATAGCGGTGCGACAACATGCAGCCCTTGGGAAATCCGGTCGTGCCCGAGGTATATTGGATGTTCATGAGATCGTCGGGCTCGACCGCGACCATGGGCGGCGTCACGCCCTTGGCCGCGTCCATGACTTCGGGCCAATGCAGGCGGAACCCGGGCGCGCGCTCGCCCACCACCACGACGCGGTTCGGATCGATGGGCGGCGGGGCAATCTCGGCATAGGCGGGCAGAAGCTCGCTGTGCACGATCAGGTGCGTCGCCTCGGCATTGCCCAGCACATAGCCGATTTCGCGCGGAGTATAGGCGATGTTGATCGGCACCATGACGGCGCCAAGACGCCCCAGGGCCAGCCAGGTCAGCGGATAGGCCTCGACATTCGGCATCAGCACGCCGACATGGCTGCCCTTGGCGATGCCGAGACGTGCGAAGGCCGCGGCCGTCTGGCGCGATAGCGCATCGACCTCGGCCCAAGTGCGCGTGATGGCGTCATCGATGAAATGCCAGGCCGGTCGCGTGCCGTGCTTTCGCGCCGTTGCCTCGACGCCCGCGAAGATGGTCGGGGGCAGGGGCTCGGCTTCGATGCGGCGATTTTCTTCCGCGGGGTCGAGGATCTTGTGTCCGGTGAACATGGTCGGTCTAGCCTGGGTTCTTCTGGGGCGCGGTTGTCGTGTTCGTACAAGGGCTTAGGCGAGGGGCGGGGGGAAGGTCAACCGGGCCGTAAAGCACTTGATAACCATGGCGGGGCGAGACTGTCGGGCCGGGGTCGCATCCGCCCGCCACTCGTTCGCCTTCGAGGACCAAGACGATGTGCCGTTGGATCGCGTATTCGGGCCGTCCGATCTATCTCGATGACGCGTTGTTCAAGCCCGAGAACTCGCTCATCCACCAAAGCCTGCATGCAAGCCGCGCCCTGACCGCGACCAATGGCGATGGCTTCGGCATCGGCTGGTATGGCCAGCGCCAGCACCCCGGCCTTTACCGCGATGTGCGCCCGGCTTGGAACGACGACAATTTGCGCAGCGTGGCCGAACAGGTGCGCTCGCCCTTGTTCTTCGCCCATGTGCGCCATTCGACCGGGACCGCGACAGAACGCTCGAACTGCCATCCGTTTCGCCATGGTCGCTGGCTGTTCATGCACAACGGCCAAATCGGCGGCTATTCCCGCATCCGCCGCGCTCTCGACTTCAAGATCGATCCGGCGATCTATCACGAACGCGAGGGCTCGACCGACAGCGAGGCGTTCTTCTATCTGATGCTGAGCCATGGCTTGGAAAACGATGTGGCGGCCGCGTTTCGCGGCGCGGTCGCGGACGTGCTAGGCGAGATGGCGGCGGCGGGTATCGGCGAGCCCTTCCGCATGGCGGCCGCACTGTCGGACGGCGAGCGGATTTACGCGCTGCGCTATTCGACCGATGGGCGCTCGCCGACGTTGTATTACGGTCACAGGGCGTTCGCGCCCGAGAACGGCCATGACGGCTCGGCCGTGGTGGTGCTGTCCGAGCCGCTCGATTCCGACTCGGGCCATTGGGTCGAGGTGCCCGAGGCCCGTTTTCTGATCGTCGGCGGCGGCGCGGTCGCCGCCTTGCCCTTCGATTCGGGGGCCTGAGCCGCAATAACCACCCCAGGGCCCCGCGCTTGGCGGTTGCGCCTGAAGTGCCGCGTCCCTATGGTCCAGCCGCTCCCGCAACGCGTTTGGCCCAACCAACCCTCAGGTCATGACCGACCTCGCGCATATCCGCAATTTCTCGATCGTGGCGCATATCGACCACGGGAAATCGACGCTGGCCGACCGTTTGATCCAATCGACGGGCGGGGTGACCGACCGTGAATTCCGCGATCAGATGCTCGACAGCATGGACATCGAGCGCGAGCGCGGCATCACCATCAAGGCCCAGACCGTGCGCCTCAACTACACCGCGCGCGACGGCAAGACCTACGTCCTGAACCTCATGGATACCCCCGGCCACGTGGACTTCTCCTACGAGGTCAGCCGCTCGCTCTCGGCCTGCGAGGGCGCGATCCTTCTGGTCGATGCGAGCCAGGGCGTGGAGGCGCAGACCCTCGCGAACGCCTATCTCGCGATTGATGCCGGGCTCGAGATCGTGCCCGTTCTGAACAAGATCGACCTGCCGTCCTCCGATCCCGACCGTGTCAAGCGCGAGGTCGAGGAGGTCATCGGCATTGACGCCGCGAGCAGCATCCTCGTCTCGGCCAAGACGGGCGAGGGCATCGCCGATGTGCTTGAGGCCCTGGTCACGCGCCTGCCGCCGCCCGTGGGCGACGCGGCTGCGCCGCTCAAGGCCCTGCTGGTCGATTCCTGGTATGACGCCTATCTGGGCGTGGTTGCGCTCGTGCGCGTGAAGGACGGCGTGCTCAAGCGCGGCATGCGCGTGCGCATGATGTCCACGGGCGCCGTGCACGAAATCGAGCGCACCGGCGTCTTCGCGCCCAAGCCCGCCAATGTCGATCAGCTCGGCCCCGGCGAAATCGGTTTCGTCACCGCCTCGATCAAGCGGGTCGCGGATTGCAAGGTCGGCGACACCATCACCGAGGACCGCCGCCCGGCGACCGAAGCCCTGCCCGGATTCCGCCCGAGCCTGCCCGTGGTGTTTTGCGGCTTGTTTCCCATGGACGCGGCCGATTACGGCCGCCTGCGCGAAAGCCTGGAGAAGCTGTCGCTCAACGACGCGAGCTTCGTGTTCGAGGCCGAAACCTCGGCCGCGCTCGGCTTTGGCTATCGCTGCGGCTTCCTCGGCCTGCTGCACCTCGAGATCATCCAGGAACGCCTGCGGCGCGAATTCAATCTCGACCTCATCACCACCGCGCCCTCGGTCATCTATCGCATCCAGATGACCGACGGCGCGATCGAGGAATTGCACAACCCCGCCGACATGCCCGATCCGGCGCGCATCGCCGCCATCGAGGAGCCGTGGATCAAGGCGACGATCCTGGTGCCCGCGGCCCATCTCGGCGGCGTGCTGGGCCTGTGCACCGACCGGCGCGGCGAGCAGGTCGAGCTCACGTTCTCGGGCGACCGGGCCATGGCGATCTATCGCCTGCCGCTCAACGAAGTGGTTTACGACTTCCACGACCGGTTGAAATCGGTCAGCCGCGGCTATGCCAGCTTCGACTACCAGATGGACAATTACCGCGTCGGCAAGCTGGTCAAGCTGCAGATCATGGTGAACGCCGAGCCGGTGGACGCGCTGGCCACCATCGTGCCCGAGGAACGCGCCTATCAGCGTGGCCGGCAGATGTGCGGGCGACTGAAGGATTTGATTCCGCGCCAGCTATTCATGATCCCGATTCAGGCGGCCATCGGCGGCCGGATCATCGCGCGCGAATCCATCAGCGCCATGCGCAAGGACGTGACCGCCAAATGCTATGGCGGCGATATCTCGCGCAAGCGCAAGCTTCTCGACCGCCAGAAGGAGGGCAAGAAGAAAATGCGCCAATTTGGCAAGGTCGAGATTCCGCAGACCGCCTTCCTTGAGGCGCTGAAGTTCGACGAGGATTGAAGCCCGGGGCTGAAGCCCCGGGATTGAATCCCAGAATCGTCCCGTCTTTCGCGCGCCTCAGCGCCGACCGAGGCGCATGAACAGCGCGCCCGGAATGCCGAGCAGAAGCCAGGCGGGCGCGGTCAGCAGCGGAAACAGGACGCCGTCCCACAGCCAGGGCCAAAGCTGGCGCTGCACGCCGGCCTGTGCGGCGTTGAGCGAGGGCGCGTGCCATTCGAACCACAGCTTGCCCGCCGGGCTCATGGTGAAGGCGCCGGCTCGGAACGAAAGATAAAGGTCCCAGCCGAAGGCGGCGAGAGCCGCGATCGCCAGGATCGCGCCCAGTACCCGCGTGGCGCGGCAGATGACGCGCACGGGGTCAGGCCAAGCCTTCGACGATGACGATATCGCGCACCGAGGCGCCCACGGTGAATTTGAGCGCGGCTTGGTATTCGGGCGAGGTATAGCAGGCCCGCGCCTTCTCGATGCTGTCGAATTCGATGACCACGTTGCGGGCATAGCCCGTGCCTTCGAGGATTTCGTGGCGGCCGCCGCGCACCAGAAAGCGCCCGCCGCTCTTGGCGATGGCCGGTCCCGCGAGCTCGGCATATTTGGCGTAAGACTCGGGGTTGGTCACGTTCACGCGGCCGATCCAATAGGCTTTCATGGGCGGTTCTCCTTGCCGGACGGGTCTTCCTGCATGCGAGGCAAACTAGCATGGCGCGCGCGGCGCCGCGAAGGCCTTGGGCGGCGTGCCCCGCCCGGCCCTTGGGCGTTCGTCCCCTTGTTAGGCGTCTCGGCGAGGTTACGCGTCTTGGCGGAAACCGGGCGGGTTGTTATGGTCGCGTCCGCAGGGCCGATTTTTGCGCCCGCTTTCGTAAACCCGCCCCGATGGATGGATTGCCCATGGCCGCCGAAGGCAGCGCCGATCCCGCCCTGACGAAATTCGGCATCGGTCAGCCGGTGGCGCGCAGCGAGGACCCGTATCTGCTGCGCGGGCAGGGACGCTACACAGACGATATTCGCCTGTCGGGCCTGGCCCATGCCGCGATGGTGCGCAGCCGCGTGGCGCATGGCCGGATTCGCCGCGTGGGCACCGCCGCCCTGCGCGCGATGCCGGGCGTGCTCGGCGTCTATACCGCCGCCGATCTTTCCGCCTACGGACCGATCAAGTGCGTCCTGCCGCAGAATCACCGCGACGGCACGCCGATGAAGCAACCGCTCTGGCCGGCGCTCGCCGCCGACAAGGTGCGCCATGTGGGCGACCCGGTCGCCTTCGTGGTCGCGGAACATTACGCCCAGGCGCGCGAGGCGGCCGAGGCGGTCGAACTCGATATCGAGGACTTGCCCGCGGTTACGGACTCGCGCGCCGCCCTCGCGCCCGGCGCGCCGCGTCTGTACGACGACATTCCGGGCAATTTGTCGTGCGAATACCATTACGGCGATAGCGAAAAGGTCGCTGCCGCATTCGCCGCCGCGGTGCACCGGGTTCGCCTCGCGCTCGTCAACAACCGCATCGTCGTGTGCGCGATGGAGCCGCGCGGCGCCATCGGCGAATATGACAAGGCGGCCGGCAAGTGGACGCTGCACACGGGCTGCCAGGGCGTGTTCGGCCTGCGCAATCAATTGGCTAAGGACGTGCTGCAAGTCTCGAACGACAAGGTGCGCGTGCTTTCAGGCAATGTCGGCGGCTCGTTCGGCATGAAGGCGCAGATCTATCCCGAACAGATCTGCGTGCTGCATGGCGCGCGCGCGCTCGGTCGCCCGGTCAAATGGATGGACGAGCGCGGCGATTCCTTCCTTTCCGATTGCCAGGGCCGCGATCACGAATACGTGGCCGAACTGGCGCTCGACGCCGAGGGGCGATTCCTGGCCGTGCGCGTGGACGGCTACGGCAATCTGGGCGCGCATTTGGGCCATGCCTCGCCCATCATGCCAACGATCAACATCGTGAAGAACGTGATCGGCGTCTATCGCACGCCCGCGCTCGAGGTGACGAGCCGCCTCGTGTTCACCAATACCGTGCCGATCAACGCCTATCGCGGCGCGGGCCGGCCCGAGGGCAATTTCATCATGGAATGTCTGGTCGATGCGGCGGCGCGCCAGACCGGCATCGATCCCGTCGAGCTTCGCAGGCGCAACCATGTGGCGCCCGGACAGATGCCCCACGCCACGCCCGCGGGCACGAGCTATGACAGCGGCGACTTCACGCGCCTCATGGAACGCGCGATCGCGGATTCCGATTGGCATGGCTTCGCAGCGCGCAAGGCCGAGAGCGCCAGGCGCGGCATGCTGCGCGGCCGGGGCATCGGCAATTATCTCGAGGTCACGGCGCCGCCGGTTAAGGAAATGGGCGGCTTGCGCTTCGAAGCCGACGGCACGGTGACCATCATCACCGGTACGCTCGATTACGGCCAGGGACATGCCAGCCCCTTCGCGCAGATTCTGCACGAAAAGCTCGGCGTGCCCTTCGCGCGCATCCGCCTGCTGCAAGGCGACAGCGATCAATTGATCGCGGGCGGCGGCACGGGCGGCTCGAAATCCTTGATGGCGAGTGGCGCCGCGATCGTCGAGGCGAGCGCCAAGGTGATCGAACTGGGCCGCCGCGCGGCCGCTTCGGTGCTCGAGGCCGCGGCGGCCGATATCGAATTCAAATCCGGCCATTTCGCCATCGTCGGCACGGATCGTTCGATCTCGGTCTTGGATTTGGCGGCGCGGCTGCGCGTGGGCGCGAATCTGCCGCCCGATGCGCCGAAATCCCTCGATGTCAGCCATGTGTTCGAGGCCGCGCCCGCCGCCTATCCCAATGGCTGCCACGTGGCCGAGGTCGAAATCGAGCCCGAGACGGGCACGGTGCGCATCGTGCGCTATGTCATGGTCAATGATTTCGGCACGCTCATCAATCCGCTGCTCGTCGAGGGCCAATTGCACGGCGGCGTGGCGCAGGGCATCGGCCAGGCGCTGATGGAACGCACGGTGTACGACGAACAGGGCCAGTTGCTGACCGGCTCTTACATGGATTACCAGCTGCCGCGCGCCTCGGACCTGCCGATGTTCGAGTTCGCCAGCCACCCCGTGCCCACGGCGACCAATCCCCTGGGCGCGAAGGGTTGCGGCGAGGCTGGGTGCGCGGGCTCGCTGCCGGCGATCGCGGCGGCGGTGTTCGACGCCATGGCCGAGCGCGGAGCAAAGCGAATCGATATGCCGTATACGCCGGAGGTGGTGTGGCGCGCGCTTCATCCGGGTTGAAGCCCGCTATCGAGGCGCCCCGATCGCCCCAATATCCCGGCGCCGGGAACGAACGGGACCGAAAGCCGAACGCCTTGGCGCGGCGGGGGCGCGTTGTTATGGTCCGCGCCCGTGCGAGGCGGACGCATCCAGGCGGCGCGCCGAACATGCCGGATGGCAATACGCGGAATTGAATTACGCGGGATCGAGATACGCGGAATCGAAATACGGAGGGGTGGCCGAGTGGTCTAAGGCGCACGCCTGGAAAGTGTGTATACGGGCAACCGTATCGTGGGTTCGAATCCCACCCCCTCCGCCA
>JBJXGH010000051.1:0-29409 GCA_046153685.1 Alphaproteobacteria bacterium | reverse complement strand
GGAAGCGGGGGAGGAGGCTCTGTTGCTCGCTGGGTTAACGCATCCCTTCCTGATTGAAGCGTTTGCCGAGCAGTTCGCCTCACTGCCGATTGCCGAGCCGATCCTTGACAAATTGAGACGCGAACTTCTACATGCGGCCTCCTCGGGACAAACCCTTGACAGTCAAGGCCTTCGCGACCACCTCAGGCTCAACGGGGTCGGGGATATTTGCGAGCGGTTGGAGCGGCGGCCGATGCTCAGAGCGATGGCTATGACTCGGCGCGATACACCCCATCAGGAGGTGCTGCGCGAGTTCCGGCACGTGCTCGCCCGCCACCGCAAGTTGACTGAGCTTGAGAGTGAGCATGCGCAGGCCGCCGAAGCGCTGAAGCGTGAGGCGACGGAAGACAACGTCGCGCGGCTGCGCGCTATTGCCGAGGAGCTTAATTCAATCATAGGGGCGGAAGCAGGTCCGCCGGACGCATTCTGAAGGTTCGACGCGCCTTTGCCATTGTGCGGGGCGTTACGCCTTCAGTGGGTTTCATTTTTTTGAGCAGACGACGACGCCGTGACGAACAAGCAGACGACGAAAGATCGCAAGGGCCAAGGATCAAAGTCCGCCGCCCCATCGAAGGTTGAGAAGAAAGCGGCGGGGAAACCGGCCGCGAAGTCTGCTGTTGCAAAGAACGACGCGAAGGCGAAGCCGCAGGATCTGAGATCGATCCTGAGGTCCATGATCAAGCCGTTGCCGCCGCCGAAGCCGAAGCCCGCGAAAGCGGCAGGTTCACCAGGGGCCAACGGTGCCGCACATTCCGCAACTCAAGTAACCCCGACCGGTAAACCGATGGCAAAACCCCCCGTGACGGCCGCCGCAGCGAAACCGGCGCAACGTCCGCTTCAGCAGGCGGGCAAAAGCGCGAGCGCGAAGTCGAAGGCCGACGGTGAGGGCGAACGCGAGGAGAGAGGCGATCCGCTTCTCGATCTGACCGATGCGGCGGTGAAGAAGATGATCACGCGCGCGAAGACGCGCGGCTTCGTCACGCTGGACGAATTGAACAAGGTGCTGCCGTCGGAGCGTGTGTCGTCGGAGCAGATCGAAGACACGATGTCGATGCTCTCTGATATGGGCATCAACGTGGTCGAGTCCGAAGAGAAGGACGAAGAGGCCGAAGGCGGCGCCGTCGCCCTGCAGCGCGAAGAAGCGCAGGTCACCAAGGTCGAGACCGAAGAGACGGAACGCACCGACGATCCCGTGCGGATGTATCTGCGCGAGATGGGCTCGGTCGAGCTGTTGTCGCGCGAGGGCGAAATCGAGATCGCCAAGCGCATCGAAGCCGGCCGCGACAAGATGATCAATTCCGTCTGCGACAGTCCCACGACCTTCGCCGCCGTGGCGCGCTGGCGCGACCAAGTGTCCAGCCACTCCATGTTGCTGCGTGATCTGATCGACCTCGACGCCACCATCGGCGGCCCGGTGGTCGATATGTCGAAGGCCGGACTCGAGGGTCAGATGTCGCGACCCGCGACGGAAAAGCCCGCGCGCATGCTCGACAAGCTACAGCCGCCCAAGGCGCCCAAGCCCGCGCCGAAGGCCAAGGCGGCGAATGGCGAAGACGCGGCGGAACCGGCGGAGCCCGAGGTGGCGGAGGAGGAGGAGGAAGATGCCAATCTCTCCCTCGCCACGATCGAGGCCAATCTCATGCCCAGCGTCGCGGGCAAGCTCGATCAAATCGTCCGCGCCCAGAAGAAGTTCTACAAACAGCAGGAAGAGCGCGTCGCGCTCATCAAGAAAGGCAAGGACCTCGAAGGGCCGGCGTTGAAGAGCTATCGGCGCGCGCGCAAGGATTTGCAGGATAAGATCCTGGCGCTAAAGCTCAACAATGGTCGAATCGAGGAACTGGTCGATACCCTGTACGGCGTCAACCGGCGCCTCCTGAACCTCGAAGGCCAGTTGCTTCGCCTCGCCGAGCGCGGCGGGGTGAAGCGCGAGGATTTCCTCCAGCACTATTTCGGCGCTGAAACCGACCCCAACTGGATTCGCCGCTTGGCGCGGCTCACGGGTCGCGGCTGGAAGACCTTCACCACGCGCAATAAGGATGCCGCCACGGAGTTGCGCGACAAGGTGCTCGACGTCGCCATCCAAACCGGACTGCCGGTTGGCGAATATCGCAAGCTTGTCACGACCGTGCAGCAGGGCGACCGGGAATCGAGCCAGGCCAAGAAGGAAATGATCGAGGCCAATCTGCGCCTCGTCATCTCGATCGCGAAGAAATACACCAATCGCGGCCTTCAGTTCCTCGATCTCATCCAGGAAGGCAATATCGGCCTGATGAAGGCGGTCGATAAATTCGAATACCGGCGCGGCTATAAGTTCTCGACCTACGCGACGTGGTGGATTCGCCAGGCGATCACGCGCTCGATCGCCGACCAGGCGCGCACCATCCGCATCCCCGTGCACATGATCGAGACCATCAACAAGCTCGTGCGCACCTCGCGCCAGGCCCTGCACGAAATCGGCCGCGAGCCGACGCCGGAGGAACTGGCCGAGAAGCTCAACATGCCGCTCGAAAAGGTCCGCAAGGTCCTAAAGATCGCCAAGGAGCCGATCAGCCTCGAGACGCCCATCGGCGACGAGGAAGACAGCCATCTCGGCGATTTCATCGAGGACAAGAACGCGGTCCAGCCCTTGGACGCGGCGATCCAGGGCAATCTGCGCGAGGCGACGACGCGCGTCCTCGCCTCCCTGACCCCGCGCGAGGAGCGCGTGCTGCGCATGCGCTTCGGCATCGGGATGAACACCGACCACACCTTGGAAGAGGTCGGCCAGCAATTCTCGGTGACGCGCGAGCGCATACGCCAGATCGAGGCCAAGGCGCTGCGCAAGCTCAAGCACCCCAGCCGTTCGCGGAAGTTGCGCAGCTTCCTCGATACGTGACCGTCCTCGGGCCGGCGGCGTGAAGGATCCGCATCATCGGCTAGGCGCATTCGCGCTTGGGGCGCTTGGTGGTGGGGGGGGGAATTGGCGGGGCAAGGCGCGCTCTCGCTCGCGCTACCGCCAGACTCCCGAACCTCGCGCCTTGACCGGACCCGCTTGCGTGCGGTCTCTTCGGTGCTGCAGGGCCCGTAGCTCAATTGGTTAGAGCGAGCCGCTCATAACGGTAAGGTTGCAGGTTCGAGTCCTGCCGGGCCTACCAATGCCCGCCCAGTGGACCGGGGCGCGGTCGTGTTCGGTCCTGCCAAGCCGCGCTCGTCGGCACATGCATGCATTGCGCGCGCCCGAGGCCATGGGCTAAAAGCGCGCTCCCGCCACCGAGGCTCGACACGAGCCGCACTCGGCCCTCCGGCCCCTCCGGCGGGTGCGTCTGGTTCCAAGGATCATTCATGGCCGCCAATAACCAATACATCTACGCGATGAAGGGTCTGTCCAAGATCTATCCGGGCGGCCGGCAGGTCTTGCGCGATATCTGGCTGTCCTTCCTGCCCGGGGCGAAGATCGGCGTGCTCGGCCTGAATGGCTCGGGCAAATCGACATTGCTGCGCATCATGGCCGGGCTTGACCACGATATCGGGGGCGAAGTCTTGCTCGCCGACGGCGTGAAAGTCGGATTCTTGCAGCAGGAGCCGCAACTCGACGTAGCCAAGGACGTGCGCGGCAATGTCATGGACGGGGTCGCCGAGACCAAGGCCCTACTCGACCGTTTCGAGGCGGTGAGTTCGCGCTTCGCCGAGGAATTGTCCGACGACGACATGAATGCCCTCGTTGCCGAACAGGCAACGTTGCAGGAGAAGATCGACGCCGTCAATGCCTGGGAGCTCGACCGCACGATCGAGATCGCGATGGATGCCCTGCGTTGCCCGCCCGGCGAGGCGAGCGTCGAGCAGCTTTCGGGCGGGGAAAAGCGCCGGGTCGCGCTGTGCCGGTTATTGCTGTCGCGCCCCGACATGCTGCTGCTCGACGAGCCGACGAATCATCTCGACGCCGAATCGGTCGCTTGGCTCGAGCGCTTTCTTCACGAATACGCCGGCACCGTCGTCGCCGTCACCCACGACCGCTATTTTCTCGACAACGTGGCAGGCTGGATTCTTGAGCTCGACCGAGGTCACGGCATCCCCTGGCAAGGCAATTACACCTCCTGGCTCGAACAGAAGCAAAAGCGGCTTGAGCAGGAGGAAAAGCAGGACGAGTCGCGCCAGCGCGCGCTTGCCCGTGAGCTCGAATGGGTGCGCGCGAGCCCGCGCGCCCGCCAGGCCAAGAGCAAGGCCCGCCTGCAGGCCTACGAGACCATGCTGGCCGAAAGCCGCAACAAGGCACCCGAAACCGCTCAGATCGTCATTCCCTCGGGCCCGCGCCTCGGCGGCGTGGTCATCGAAGCGGAGAAGCTGCGCAAGAGTTTCGGCGAGAATTTGCTGATCGAGGACCTAAGCTTCCGCTTGCCGCCAGGCGGCATCGTCGGCGTCATCGGGCCGAACGGCGCCGGCAAGACGACGCTGTTTCGCATGATCACGGGCCAGGAGACGCCCGATGGCGGGACCTTGCGTCTGGGCGACACGGTGAAGCTCGGCTATGTCGACCAGTCGCGAGATTCGCTCGCGGCCGACAAGTCCGTATGGCAGGAAATCGCCGACGGCCTCGACGAGGTTGATCTCGGCGGGCGCAAGATGGCGTCGCGCAGCTATGTGGCCGCCTTCAATTTCAAGGGTTCGGACCAACAGAAAAAAGTCGGCCAGCTCTCGGGTGGCGAACGCAACCGCGTTCATCTGGCGAAGATGTTGAAGAGCGGTGCGAACGTGTTGCTGCTCGACGAACCGACCAATGATCTTGACGTCGATACTTTGCGCGCGCTCGAGGAAGCCTTGCTCGATTTCGCCGGTTGCGCCGTGATCATCAGCCACGACCGCTGGTTCCTCGACCGCGTGGCGACGCACATGCTCGCCTTCGAGGGCGATAGCCGGGTGGTCTGGTTCGAGGGCAATTACGCCGATTACGTGATCGACCGCAAACGCCGCCTGGGCGCCGAGGCTGACCAGCCGCACCGCATCAAGTTCAAGAGACTCGCGCGCTAGAGTGAATGCGGCCGTTCCAGCGTTGCCGCCTGTTCGACCGGCCGGTGTGTTCGGTGCCGAAGGCCGGAAGCGGCGACGGGGGCAGGATTGCCCCGAACCCGCGCAATTGTCGGAAGACGCGCTCGCTGCGCGAATTATTGGCGCCTGCGTGGAACAGCCGGGGCCTAGGTGCCAGATTGCAGCTTGACGATCTTTTCGCGCAATACGCCGAGGAAGGTTCTCACATCGCCGCCATTGCCTTGGAGCGCGGCCACGAAGTCGTCGCGTTGGGTGACAACCATGCTGATATTGTTGACGACGACGTCAACCACCTTGTGCTTGTCGCCTCCCGGCTGGCGCAGGCGCCAGTCGATGCGCACCGATTCGTCGGCGGGATTAGGCGAGACGATTTTCGAGGCCACCCACATGCCGATTTTTCCGTCAGGCCGGGCGGCGCCGATATCGAGCCTCTGGCCGTTGTAGACGCTCGATAGGCGGGCGGAATAGGTCTGGACGATCAGATCTTGAAACAGCTTCAGGTATTCCTGACGATCGGCCTCGCTGGCTTTTTCCCAATACGCGCCCAGGCTGAAGCGGGCGATCGCCGGCACATCGAAGCCCTCGGCCAGGATGGCGTGGAATTGGCGGTCGCGGTCCTGCTTCGAGACGTCGGATTTGAGCGTCGAGAGCGCGCGATCCGCCAGGGATTTGACGAAGACGCGCGCGCTGTCTTCGGCCGGGCCGGCATTCACCGGTCCTGCCAGGGCACCGAGAGCGGCGCACACCAATAAGATAAGAACAGATCGCCGGACCATGACGCTTCGCGCTCTCTAGAGAGATTGCGGCTTAGGACGCGGGCTTCGCGATTTTTCCCGGAACTGCTGCGGTCGGATCGGCAGGTTTCTCATCAAGGAACTCGTCCGAGATACTTGGCGCCGGAATGTTCGAGCCGGGTTGGCCGTTATTGATCTCGTCGTTGCGCCGCTGACGGTACAGGCTGCGAATCGTCGCATAAAAATCGACGGAAGTCCGCTCGATCTCATCAAGCGGTTCGATTACTTCGGCACGCTTGTCGATGCCTTCGACCGCCATGCGGCCGGCGCTCTGGCCAAAGTTGAGCGCATAGCCGATCGGATCCAGGAACGAATCGACCACCAAGCCCGCGGCGTCGCGGACATTCGAGGGGCCAAAAATCGGCAGCATCAAATAGGGGCCTTCGTTGAAGCCCCACACAGCCAGGGTCTGGCCGAAATCCTCGTCGTGGCGTTGCATGCCGTACTGACCCGCAACATCGAAGAAGCCGCCGAAGCCGAGCACCGTGTTCACGGCCAAGCGCATGACGGTTTGCATCGCGCGGCCCATTTCACCTTGCATGACATCGTTGGCGAAGGTCACGGGAGCGCGTGCGTTGTTAAATATGCGGCGGATGCCGGCGCGAGTATCGTCGGGCAGCACGCCGCGATAGACCTTGGCCGTGGGCTTGAGCAGGGCGCTATCGACGCCCTGGTTGATGTCGAATATCACGCGGTTGGTCGGCTCGGCGGCATCGTTCGCTTCCTCAAACGCCTTTTTGCCTTCGGGCGTCTTTGGTTCGGTGGCGCAACCGCCAAGCCAGGACGCGATCAGCGCCACGCCGACCAGACTCGCCATGCGCCGCCACGTGCTGTGCGAGCGCGCGACGAAATTCTCGGATTGGGTGGCTATCGACAAGGTCATCATTTTGGAAGGGCGACCGCCTAACATCTGAATTTCCCGTAGCATCTTGCCCCGGACCTCTATTTTTTTTCCGCTCAGGATCTAGCACGCACTGGTGAAGTGCCCGTTAAACCCTAAAGCGGCCTGCAACATCCCTTGTCGGCCGCGCCGTGGGAAACGTGGATCGGTAACATGAATCCGTCTCAAAATGCCAGAGATACCAGGGCGCTACCTTGCAAGAATCCCTCACTGTGACGGATCGGATACATTTTTTCTCCGAATAACATAAAAATATCTTTATATTGGTATTTTATTATTGTAGAGATGTTTTACGCCTGTTAAACGCGAGCCGGTATTGAGACGGAGACGCTCGGTTATGCGCAGGCGCGTGGCCAGAGGGGGGCGTCGGCGCGGTCGTCGTCACGTATTTCAGGCACACCGCCGGGTTTGAGCGAAAAGCGAGACCGATGGGACATGAAGCACTCTTAGGCTGGTTGCGCGCGGCGGGGGAGGCTACACGGCTGCGTCTTTTGCTGTTGTGCGCGCGTGGCGAACTCACGGTGTCGGAATTGACCCAAATCCTGGGTCAGAGCCAGCCGCGCGTGTCGCGCCACCTCAAGGTTTTGTGCGATGCCGGCCTGCTTGAGCGTGTGCGCGAGGGCTCGTCGGTGTTTTATGGCGTGACCCAATCGGGCAAGGCCGCACAGGGCGTGCGGGCGATCCTCGATCTTGCGGACGGCAGCGATGCGCGCCTTGGCCGCTTTGAAGACCGGCTAGCCGGGGTGGTTGCGCAGCGCCGCGAGGCGGCCGCGCGCTATTTCGACCGGAACGCGGCTCAATGGGATGCCATTCGCTCCCTCCACATCGACGAGGCGGAGGTCGAGCGCGCGATGATCGGCTTGCTGCCGCGGTCGGGCCAGGGCGATCTCCTCGACATCGGCACCGGAACGGGGCGGATTTTGCTGTTGCTCGCCGCCCATGTTCGCCGCGCGCTCGGCGTCGATCTCTCGCGCGAGATGCTGGCCATCGCGCGCGCCAATCTCGATCACCCGGGCTTTGGCCATTGCGACGTGCGCAAGGGCGACATGTACGATTTGCCCGTGGCGGCGGGTTCGGCCGACATCGTGACCATCCATCAAGTGCTTCATTTCGCCGACCGCCCGGCCGACGTGATCGCCGAGGCGGCCCGGGTCTTGCGCCCGGGCGGGGTTCTTCTCGTGGCCGATTTCGCGCCCCACCAACTCGAATATCTTCGCGACCAGCACGCCCATCGCCGCCTCGGCTTTGCCGATCAACACGTCCGCGACTGGTTCCTGCGCGCGGGGCTCGATCCCGATGAGATCGTCCATCTTCCTGGCAAGCCCCTGACCGTTTCGCTCTGGCGCGCGCGCCGGCCGGCCGCGTCGCGCGCGGGCCAGGCGGAGGCCGCGTGATGGACGCGATGCGACGCTTGTTGTCGGTGCGAGCGGATACGGGGCCGCGCGGTCCCATTTCCGCTTCGTTCGAGTTTTTCCCGCCTAAGACGGCTGAGATGGAAGAGCGGCTGTGGGTTGCGATTCGGCGCCTCGAGCCGCTATCGCCGCATTTCGTTTCGGTGACCTACGGCGCCGGCGGCTCGACGCGCGAACGCACCCATAACATGGTGAAGCGCATTCTCGCGGAAACCTCGCTCGTTCCGGCCGCGCATCTGACCTGTGTCGCCGCCACGCGCGATGAAATCGACGCCGTCGCGCGCGCCTATTGGGCGGCGGGCGTGCGCCATATCGTGGCCCTGCGGGGCGACCCGCCGGACGGTGTGGGAGCGCACCGGCCCCATCCGGGTGGTTACGATTTCGCCGCCGACCTCGTCGCGGGGCTAAAGCGCATTGCGCCGTTCGAAATCAGCGTCGCCGCCTATCCCGAGGTCCATCCCGGCGCTGCAAGCGCCGAGGCCGATCTCGACAGTCTCAAGCGCAAGATCGACGCCGGCGCCACGCGCGCGATCACGCAGTTTTTCTTCGACGAAACAGCCTATCTCCGCTTTGTCGAGCGCGCTCGGCGGGCCCGAATCGCCGTGCCGATCGTACCCGGAATTCTGCCCGTGACCAATTTTCAGCAGGTGGCAAAATTCGCCGCCGCGTGCGGCGCAAGCGTGCCCGCATGGCTCGCGCATCTATTCGAGGGCCTCGACGATGATCCCGAAACCAGGCGCCTGGTCGCGGCGACGGCGGCGGCCGAACAATGCCGGATCCTGCAATCGAGCGGGGTCGAGGAGTTTCATTTTTACACGCTCAACCGCGCCGATCTGACCTACGCCATCTGCCACATCCTGGGCTTGCGGCCCCGCGTCAGGGAAGCCCGAGGGTCAACATGAATCGCCCGATCGACCCCGCCAATGCCCGCGACGCCACGCGCGCCGCCCGCGCCGCGTTGCTCGTCCGCGCGATCGAGGAGCGCATCCTGGTGCTCGACGGCGCCATGGGCACGATGATCCAGCGTCACAAACTCGACGAGGACGGCTTCCGCGGCGCGCGCTTCGCCGATTGGCCGCGCGAGCTCAAGGGCAATATGGACCTTCTGTCCCTGACCAAGCCCGAGATCATCTCGTCCATCCATGACGCCTATCTCGATGCCGGCGCGGACATCATCGAAACCAATACCTTCAATTCGACTCGCATTTCGCAGGCCGATTACGGCGCCGAAGAGCTGGTGTCCGAGCTGAACCTCGCCGCCGCGCGCCTAGCCCGCGCGTCCGCGGATAGCCGCGCCACGCCGGAACGCCCGCGCTGGGTCGCGGGCGTGCTCGGGCCGACCAATCGCACGGCGTCGATTTCCCCCGATGTCAACAATCCCGGCCTGCGCAACACGACTTTCGACGAACTTGCGCAAGCCTATGGCGAGGCTGCGCGCGCGCTCGTCGAGGGCGGGGTCGATATCCTGCTCGTCGAAACGATCTTCGACACGCTCAACGCCAAGGCCGCGCTCTTCGCCGTCGAGGAGGCGTTCGACGCCCTGGGCGTGCGCTTGCCCGTGTTTGTCTCGGGCACGATCACGGACGCGTCGGGCCGCACGCTGTCGGGTCAGACGGCCGAGGCGTTCTGGTACTCGGTGCGCCATGTCCGGCCGCTGGTCATCGGCCTCAATTGTGCGCTCGGCGCCAAGGATTTACGGCCCCACGTGGACGCCCTGTCGAGGGTTTCGGAAGCCTATGTGGGCTGTCATCCGAATGCCGGCCTGCCCAATGCTTTCGGCGGCTACGACGAGTCGCCCGCCTATATGGCCGAGCTCCTCGGCGAGTTCGCGCGCGCTGGCCTTTTGAACGTCGTCGGCGGCTGTTGCGGCACCACCCCCGATCACATCAAGGCCATCTCCGAGGCGGTGGCGGGTCACGCGCCGCGGCGGCCCGCCAATCCGCCGCCGCGCCTGCGTCTTGCGGGGTTGGAGCCGCTCGAGATCGCGCCTCAGACGAATTTCGTCAATATCGGCGAACGCACCAATGTCACGGGTTCGGCCAAGTTCGCCGAACTCATCAAGGCCGGCGAGTACGACAAGGCCGTTGATGTCGCGCGCCAGCAGGTGCGCAACGGTGCGCAGATCATCGACGTGAATATGGACGAGGGCCTGCTCGATTCCGAGCGCGCCATGGCGATGTTCCTCCGGCTTATCGCTTCCGAGCCCGAGGTCAGCCGCGTGCCGATCATGATCGATTCCTCGAAATGGTCGGTGATCGAGGCGGGCCTCAAATGCGTGCAGGGTAAGGCTGTCGTCAATTCGATCAGTCTCAAGGAAGGCGAAAAGCCCTTTCTCGAACAGGCGCGCAAGGCGCTTCGCTACGGCGCGGCCGTGGTGGTCATGGCCTTCGACGAAGCCGGCCAGGCCGATACTGTGGAGCGCAAGATCGCCATCTGCGAGCGCGCCTATCATCTGTTGATCGACCGGGTCGATTTTCCGCCCGAGGACATCATCTTCGATCCGAACATCTTCGCGGTCGCGACCGGCATCGACGAGCACAATGACTACGCCCGCGCCTATTTCGAGGCCACGCGCGAAATCAAGCGTCGCCTGCCGCACGCCCATGTCAGTGGCGGTGTGTCGAACGTCTCGTTCTCGTTCCGCGGCAATAACGCCGTGCGCGAGGCGATCCATTCGGCCTTCCTCTATCACGCGATTAGGGCCGGCATGGACATGGGCATCGTCAATGCCGGCCAGCTTGCGGTGTACGACGACCTGCCCGCCGATTTGCGCGAGGCGGTCGAGGACGTGCTGCTCAATCGCCGGCCCGAGGCGACCGAACGCCTGCTCGAACTCGCCAACCGCTATCGCGGCGGCGGCACGAAGCACGAGGTCGATTTGTCCTGGCGCGAGGCCAATGTCGAGGACCGTCTGGCCCATGCCCTGATCCACGGCATCAACGAATACGTGGTCGAGGACACCGAACTGGCGCGCCTCGCGGTCGAGCGGCCCATCGAGGTCATCGAGGGGCCGTTGATGCGCGGCATGAACATCGTCGGCGATCTGTTCGGCACGGGAAAGATGTTCCTGCCCCAGGTCGTCAAAAGCGCGCGGGTGATGAAGCAGGCGGTCGCCCATCTGGTGCCGTTCATCGAGGCCCAGCGCAAGGCGGGCGACAACCGGACGTCCAACGGCAAGATCGTCATGGCCACGGTCAAGGGCGACGTCCATGACATCGGTAAGAACATCGTCGGCGTCGTCCTGCAATGCAACGGCTACGAGGTCTTCGATCTGGGCGTCATGGTGCATTCGGCCAAGATTTTGGCGAAGGCGCGCGAGGTCGGCGCCGACATGATCGGCCTCTCTGGTCTGATCACTCCCTCGCTCGACGAGATGTGTCACGTCGCCTCCGAGATGGCGCGAGAAGGCTTCGACGTGCCGCTGTTGATCGGCGGCGCCACGACCTCGAAGATCCATACCGCGGTCAAGATCGCGCCGTGCTATCCGGGCCCGGTCTTCTATGTAACCGACGCATCGCGCAGCGTCGGGGTCGCAAGCAATCTCATGAACGCAGCGCGACGCGAGGACTTTGCGCGCGAGGCGCGGGCGGAGTACGAGCAGGTGCGCGCGACCCACCAGCGCGCCGAGAGCGGCGGCAAGCGTTTGACGCTGGCCGAGGCGCGCGCGAACGCGGCCAAGCTCGAATGGCCGGTTCCGCCGCCCGTGCCGCGCTTCCTCGGCGTCCAGACGCTCGACGACTATCCGCTCGACGAGCTGATCGAACGCATAGATTGGACGCCATTTTTTCGCACTTGGGAATTGGCGGGCAACTATCCCCGCCTGCTCGACGATCCCGTGGTCGGCAAGACCGCGCGCAGCCTGTTCGCCGATGCCCAGGCGATGCTAAAGCGCATCGTGGGCGAGAAGAAATTGCGCGCGCGTGCCGCGTTCGGATTCTTTCCGGCCAATCGCCGGGGCGCGGACGATATCGCGCTGTTCGCCGACGATGCGCGGCACAAGGTGCGCGCGGTCGTGCACAGCTTGCGCCAGCAATCGGTCCGGGGCGCGGGCCGGCCAAATCTGGCGCTGGCCGATTTCGTGGCGCCGCCGGGGGTGCGCGACTATATCGGCGCTTTCGCGGTCACGACGGGAATCGGCGCGCCGGAATTTGCGGCCACGTTCGAGGCGCTGAACGACGATTACTCGTCCATCATGGTAAAGGCCCTCGCCGACCGCCTGGCCGAGGCCTTCGCCGAGCGCCTCCACGAACGGGTGCGCAAGGAATTTTGGGGTTATGCGCCCGGCGAAAATCTCGACAACGAATCCCTGGTGCGCGAGACGTATCAGGGCATCCGTCCGGCGCCAGGCTATCCAGCCTGCCCCGACCATACCGAGAAGGCGACGCTGTTTTCGCTGATCGAGCCGGAGGCGCGCGCCGGCATCTCGCTCACCGAGAGCTTCGCCATGCAGCCGGCCGCCTCGGTGTCGGGCTATTATTTCTGGCACCCGAAAGCGGCATATTTCGGGGTGGGCAAAATCGAGCGCGATCAGGTCGAGGACTATGCCCGGCGCAAGGGAACGGACTTGGCGACGACCGAACGCTGGCTGGCGCCGAACTTAGGCTACGACCCTAGACGCTGATCGGCCGGTGGCACGCTCGTGCGCGCGCGTCTAGGATGGCCGGCGATTCCAGGGAGTGCATCATGCTCGCGCGCGCCGTGATCGAGGCCTTTCACCGGGACGGCTTTGTCGTGGCGCCTCACGCGATCACACAGGCGCAATTGGCGGACTTGCGCACCGAGATTTCCGCGTGGATCGAGGAAAGCCGCGCGCATCTCGCGCCCTTCGGCGCTCCCACCATCGATGGCAGGCCGCGCTTCGATATGGGCGCCGAGCACACAGCCGCGGCGCCCGCGCTTCGTCGCGTGAACAATCCCTCGGATATTTCGGCTGGCTTCATGGACGTGGTGCGCAATTCGGCCGTGCCCGATATGGTCGCGGACCTGGTTGGCCCCGACGTTAAGTTCCATCATTGCAAGATCAACCTGAAGCTGCCCGGCAGCCACACCGTGGTCGATTACCACCAGGACTTTGCCTACACGCCCCACACCAATGACGACGTCGTTACGGCCCTCATCATGCTGGATGACGTGACGGCCGAGAACGGCGCCCTCATGGTCGTGCCCGGCTCGCACCGTGGGCCGGTGCATTCATTGTTCGAGGGCGCGCGATTCACCGGCCGCATCGATCCCTCCCAATGGCCCGGATTCAAGGCGGCCGAGGTGCCGGCCATCGGCCCTGCCGGTTCGGTCTGCCTCATGCATACCCGTGTGGTGCACGGCTCGGAAGCGAATCGGACTCGCGCGCCGCGCACGCTTTACATCGCCGTCTATTCGGCGGCAGATGCGTTCCCCTTGTGGCGCAATCCCATGGCCAATGCCAATGAAGGCATGATCGTGCGCGGGTCGGCCACGCGCGCGGCGCGTCTCATGGGGGGAACCGTCGAACTGCCGGACCAGCCTGGCGCCGCGTCGTTCTTTGCGGTGCAGGGTCAGGCCTCGGCCGCCTTTGGTTGATGCGCTAGCCGCCGATCAAGGCCAGCCACTCGTCCTCGGTCAGAACGGCGACGCCTGAAGCCTTGGCGTTCTTGAGCTTCGAGCCCGCGCCGGATCCCGCCACCAGGTAGTCGGTCTTCTTGGAAACCGAACCCGCGACCTTGGCGCCGAGCGCCTCGGCGCGCGCCTTGGCTTCGTTCCGGGTCACGCGTTCGAGCGTGCCGGTGAATACCACGGTCTTGCCCGCGATCGGCGAACCGGCGTCCGGCTGGGAAAAATCCTCGACCGTGACCTCACGGACGAGCGCGTCGAGCGCCGCGACGTTCTGCTTCTCGGCGAAGAATCCCAGAATATCGCCCGCGACCGAAGGGCCGATGCCGTCGATGGCGACGAGTTCGCCGTAAGCCTCGCTCTCGAGGTCTTCGGCGGCGGCCATGGCCTTTCGCCATGCGTTGAGCGTGCCGTAGTGCTTGGCCAGAAGCCGTGCCGTGGCCTCGCCGATTTGAGGAATGCCGAGCGCGAAGACGAACCGCTCCAGCGCGACTTTGCGCCGTGTCTCGATCGAAGACAGGAGATTGGCGGCCGATTGTTCGCCCCAGCCCTCGCGCGCAGCCAATTCGCCCGATTTGGCGGTAAGTCGAAAGATGTCGGCCGGCTCCGCGACGAGGCCGTCTTGGTGGAAGGCTTCGATGTGCTTGCGGCCGAGGCCCTCGATGTCGAAGGCGGCGCGCGAGACGAAATGTTTCAAGCGTTCGACGGCCTGCGCGGGACAGACAAGGCCGCCCGTGCAGCGGCGCGCGACTTCTCCCTCCTCGCGCCTGACGGCGCTTTTGCATTCCGGGCAGATGTCCGGAAATTTGAACGCCTCGGCTCCCGCCGGGCGCTTTTCCAGGACCACGGATACGACCTGCGGGATGACATCGCCCGCGCGTTGAATGACGACTGTATCGCCGACCCGCACGTCCTTGCGCGCGATTTCGTCCGCGTTGTGGAGCGTGGCGCGCGAGACGACGACGCCGCCGACATTGACAGGTTCGAGTTCGGCGACCGGAGTCAGCACTCCGGTACGGCCGACCTGGATGGTGATCGTGTTGAGCTTGGTTTGGGCGCGTTCGGCGGGATATTTATGAGCGATCGCCCAGCGCGGAGCGCGGCTCACGGTGCCAAGGCGCTCTTGCCAATCCAAACGGTCGATCTTGTAAACGACGCCGTCGATATCGTAGGCGAGCTTGGCGCGGTCCTCGCCCACCTTTTGGTAGAGTTCGAGCGCTTCCTCGGCGTTCTCGCAGCGCTTGGCCAGCGGGTTGACCGCAAAGCCCCAGGATTTGAGGCATTGGAGGAACTCCCATTGGCTCGTCCCGGGCGGCTCGGAAATTTCGCCCCAGGCATAGGCGAAAAAGCGCAGCGGCCGGCGGGCGGTGATCGCCGGGTCGAGCTGGCGCAGCGAGCCGGCGGCGGCGTTGCGTGGATTGGCGAAGACCGGCTCGCCCTCGGCCGTTCGGCGCATGTTCAGGGCAGAGAAATCCGCCCGGCTCATGTACACCTCGCCGCGCACCTCCAGCACGCGCGGAACCGATTTGCCGTGGAGTTCGGCGGGGACATCGCCAAGGGTCGCGAGATTGCGCGTGATGACTTCGCCCGTTTCGCCGTCGCCGCGCGTAAGACCCAGCACGAAGCGTCCGCCTTCGTAGCGCAGGGCGGCGGATAGGCCGTCGATTTTCGGCTCGGCCACGCAAGCGATGGCGCTTTCGGCGCCTAGGCCGAGAAAGCGGCGCACGCGCTCGAAGAACTCGCGCACGTCGTCCTCGGAAAATGCGTTCTGCAAGGACAGCATCGGGCGGGCGTGGGCGATCTTGGCGAAACCCTCGGCGGGGGCTGCGCCGACGCGCCGGCTTGGGCTATCGGGGCGAATGAGCTCGGGAAAGCGCGCCTCGATTTCGTCGTTGCGACGTTTCAATTCGTCGTATTCGGCGTCGGTGATCTCGGGCGCATCTTTTTGGTGGTAAAGCTTGTCGTGGCGCGCAATTTCGCGCGCCAGCCTGAGTAAATCCTTCTTCGCCTCCGCGCGCGTGAGCACGCCCGCAGCCTTGTCCCCCGCCATGGCCCTAGCCGGAGGCACGGCCCGGGCGCGAAGGCGACCGGGCGCTGATGAGCCGGGCGCCGATGAGACTTTCGGCGGCGGCGCGCGCCTCGTCGGTCACGCGCGCCCCAGACAACATCCGTGCGATTTCCTCGCGTCGTGCGGCGTCGTCGAGCGCGGTCACGCACGTGAGCGCGCCGTTCTTGCCGTCGGACTTGCTGACGCGCCAATGGCGTTCCCCGCGTGCGGCCACTTGTGGGGAATGGGTAACGACGAGAACCTGAACATCTCGCCCCAGGCGCGCTAGGCGGTCGCCGACCGCCGCCGCGGTGGCGCCGCCCACGCCGGCATCGACCTCGTCGAAAACCAGCGTGCCCGCGCCCCCGACCTGGGCCAGCGCGACCCGGAGCGCGAGCATGAACCGCGACAGCTCGCCGCCCGAGGCGATGCGTCCGATGGTACCGAACGGCGCGCCGGGATTGGTCGAGACCTCGAATTGCACGCGTTCGGCGCCTTCGGGCCCCCACTCGCCGTCGGGCAGGGCATTGAGGCGCGTGCGAAATTGTGCGCGGTCGAGCTTGAGGGGCGCGAGCTCGGCCGTGACGGCTTGGTCGAGGCGGGTGGATGCGTTCCGGCGCAATTCGGACAGGCGTGAAGCCGCTTGGACGTACATGTGCCGTGCGTCGAGCGCGGCTGAACGCAGGCCCGCAAGCGCCAGTTCGCCCCGATCGAGGACATCGAGTTGACCCGCCACGCGCGCCTGGAAATTCGCCAGTTCGGACACGGGCAGGCGGTGCTTGCGCGCGACTTCGCGCAGTGCATACAGCCGGTCCTCGAGCTTCTCCAATGCCTTCGAGTCGTGATCGACCGCATGTCCCGCCGCCTCAATCGCTTGCTCGGCCTCGGCCAATTCGTCGCTTGCGCGGTCGAGCGCGGCCAGCGCCCGGTCGAAGCCGCCCGCCGCCTTGTCGGCTGCGCGCGCGATCTGCTTGTGCGCCGCGCGCAACGCTTCGCCGACCGGGCGCGGGGAATCGAGCGCGCTCTGCGCGCCCTGCAGCGCGGCGACAATTTTTTCCCGATTTTTGAGCAACGCCCGGCGATCCTCGATCTCGCGCTCCTCGTCCTCTCTGGGTTCGAGGGCTTCGAGTTCGCTCAGCGTATGGCGCAGATGGTCCTGCTCGGCGGCGGCGCGCGCCTGCTCCGCCAGCGCTGCCTCGAGTGCCTGGCGCGCGGCCTCGGCGGCGGTCCAGAGCGCGCGCACCTCGCGCCCGATCTCGCTCGCGCCAGCGAACGCGTCGAGCGAGGCGCGATGGGTCGCCGGATCGAGCAGGCCCCGCTGCTCGGACTGTCCGTGCACTTCGACGAGCGTGTCGCCAAGTTCGCGCAAGAGCCCGACGCTCGCCGGTTGATCGTTGACGAAGGCGCGGCTGCGCCCGTCGGCGCCGAGCGTGCGGCGGAGTACGATTGCGCCCTCGGCGTCGATGCCGTGCTCCTCGAGCAGGGCGGCGGCAGCGGGCGCGGTCTCGAATTCGGCAGCCACCGAAGCCAGCCGTGCGCCGTGGCGCACCAAGCCCGCTTCGCCGCGCGCGCCCAGCGCCAGGCCCAAGGCGTCGAGGAGGATGGATTTGCCCGCGCCCGTTTCGCCGGTCAACACGGCGAGTCCGGGGCCGAACTCAAGCTCAAGCCGGTCGATCAGGACGACGTCGCGGATCGCCAGTCCAAGCAGCATGGACGACTTAAAACAGCCAGTCCCAGAAGGACTTCTGCTGCTTCTGACCGGTCGCGGTGCCGACACGCACGCCTTCGATCAAGGCGTATGAATCGACATACCACAGGCTGCCGGGGAAGTTAAAGCCGAGCACTGCGGCGGTGCGGCGCGCCTCGTCGGTGATGCCGAGCGCCATGTAACATTCGACCAAGCGATGCAGCGCCTCGGCGACATGGGTGCTCGTCTGGAATTCTTGCGCCACTTTGCGGAAGCGATTGGTGGCGGCGAGATGCTGGCCACGCTTCAGATAATAACGCCCGACTTCCATTTCCTTCGCAGCCAGGTGGTCCTCGGTCAGGTCGATTTTTTCGCGCGAATCGCGGGCGAAGCGGCTTTCGGGAAAGCGCCTGACGATTTCCTGGAATCCCGACAGCGCCTTCTCGGTCATTTGCTGGTCGCGTTTGATGTCCGAGATCTGTTCATAATAGCAGAGCGCGCGCAGGTAATAGGCGTAAGCCGCGTCCCGGTTTCCGGGGTGAAGCTGAATGAAGCGGTCGATGGCGTTGAGCGCGTCGTCGTATTTGCGGTTGCTGTAATGGGCATAGGCGGCCATGAGCTGGGCTTTGGTGGCCCATACCGAATAGGGGTGCTGGCGCTCGACCTCGTTGAAGTGCGTGGCCGCGTCGGCGAATTTTTCCTCGGCGAGGAAGTCCATGCCCGAATTGTAAAGAGATTCGACTGTGCCCTCGATATAGGGCTCCTCGTCCTTCTTGGCGCAGCCAGCCACGATCAAGCCGAGCGAAAGGACGAGGGTCGCGCGGGCCAGGGTGCGGGCGAGGGACCGGTTCATGGGTGTGAGCAATCCGCCTTGCGTAGACAGTCAGGGGCGCGCGGTCACCGGGTTTTGCATTGTTCGCGAGGCTGCGCCCAGGCGAAAGCTAGCACAAAGCCCGGTATGCTTCCAGGCGCGCCGGGGAATATCGGCGAACGGCAAGGTTTTGGAGCGCTCGGCGGCCGACGGCGTCACGAACCAGGCGGGTCTTAGTGAACCGCCGTGGCCAGACGCAGCTCAGGACGCCTGGCGGCGCGGACAGCGGGTTTGCGCAAGGTTGTAAAGCGCCAAGCCGTAGCATCCGCGAACAGGTTTTGCAGCACTTGATGATTGAGCGCATGGCCCGAGCGGTGGCCGCTGAAATGGCCAAGGATCGGCCCGCCGGCCAGATAGAGATCGCCCACGCAGTCGAGGATCTTGTGGCGCACGAACTCGTCGTCGTAGCGCAGGCCGTCCGCATTCAGGACGCGGTCTTGGCCGATGACAATGGCGTTTTCCAGCGAGCCGCCGCGCGCGAGGCCCATTTTGCGCAATTGCTCGACTTCGTGCTCGAAGCCGAACGTGCGCGCGCGGCACAGCTCGGACTTGAAGGCGCCGTTCATCAGCGTGACCGTGCGCGCTTGGCGGTTGATCGCCGGCGTGTCGAAGTCGATCGCGCAACTGACCGTGAACATGTCCGCGGGCGCCAGTTCCGCGTGTGCCGCGCCGTCGGCGGCGCGGACCGTCTTCAAAACCTCGATTGCCCGGCGGGCGATGCCTTGGCGCGTGATGCCGGCCTGCTCGATCATCGCCACGAAGGGCGCGGAACTGCCGTCCATCGCCGGCACTTCCGGGCCGTCGATATCGATGCGGACATTGTCGATGCCGGTGCCGGCGAGCGCGGCCATGGCGTGTTCGATGGTGCCGACGCGCACGCCGTCGGCATTGGCGATGACGCTGCACAGGCGCGTATCAACCACGTGGCGCCAATTGGCCGGAATGATCGCACCGCGCGCATCGGTGCGACGGAATACGATGCCCGTGTTCGGCGCCGCCGGGTGGAAACTCATGGCAATCTGCTGACCGCTGTGCAGGCCCGTGCCCGAACAACCGACCGAGGCGCGTAAGGTGCCTTGCTGTACCGCGGAGGCGCCATCGTATCGTGCGGTCATGTTTGTCTTACCCTGTCTTAACCCTGCTTTCACGGTCCGCACCCATTGTGTGGTCCGCCGAAACCCTTGGGGCTTGTCCCTCCGGTTCCGCTAGGCTCTCCAGTTCCTCTGCTGGCCGATGCGCAAAACACCGCTCGACCGAGCTTTTCAGGTACGCGTACGCACCGATTGATAAGGTGTGAACAAGTCCCCGGCACCCGTTATCCGCGAGTGCCCCGGAGGTGTAACAAGACCCCCCGGAGCACTCAAATCACTAATTGTTACCGTCTGTTACAGCGCTTTCAGGGTTCAGTTGGCCTGCCGGCGCAAGAATGCCGGGATTTCCAATAGATCGTCCTCGGGCTCGGACATCTTGATCCGGTCCTTTGGGTCCATCCCCTCCAATCGCGGCTGCTGTACGGGGGAAACCGGCGCTTTGGGGGCGCTGGCGGCCTTGCGTTCCGCGCCGCCGGTTGCGCGGTTGAATAAGGAGCTCAACCCGCCTCTGCGCGGCTTTTCCGACGCGGGGCCCGCATTGACCAGATCGGCGGTCGTGAACGGGTTGGCAGTCCCGGCTTCCGGCACCCGGCGATTACCCGGCTCGACCGGACGTGGCGGGATGAAGGCCGGGCGGGGCGCCGGGTTGGTGGCGGTGGGCGGCGGGACCGAAACCTGGACCTTGTCTTCGGCGGGAGCTTCGGTGGCCAAGGCGGTGGGACGAGCCGCGGGCGCGTCGTCCATGGCCGGAGCCTGGGCCTGGACTGGCGCCTGGACCTGGGCTGGCGCCTGGACCTGTGGGGCGGCCACCTCAATCTCGATTTCCGTCGTGGCGACTGCCGATTTGGCCGAAGGTGACGACTTGGGCGCGGGCGCCATGATCGGAGCAGCGGTCGGGGCGGCGGCGCTCACCCCGCCTTCGCCGGCCATGCGTTGCAAGCGACGGCCGCTATCGGCAACCAAGATCGGCTGGCCGGCCGGCTTGGGCATGACCATGTGGGCGACATCGATGCCAGTCGCAACCACCGAGACCCGCATCTGGCCTTCGAGATTTTCGTCGAAGGTCGAGCCGAAGATGATGTTCGCTTCCGGGTCCACTTCGTCGCGGATCCGGTTCGCGGCCTCGTCGACCTCGAACAACGTCATGTCGAGTCCGCCCGTGATGTTGATGAGCACGCCCTTGGCGCCCTTCATCGTGATGTCCTCGAGCAGCGGGTTGGAAATCGCCGCCTCGGCCGCCTCCAGCGCGCGCCGCTCGCCGCTGGCTTCGCCCGTGCCCATCATGGCCTTGCCCATTTCCGCCATGACCGTGCGGATATCGGCGAAGTCCAAATTAATCAGGCCCGGCATGACCATCAGATCGGTGACGCCGCGCACGCCCGAATAAAGCACGTCGTCCGCCATCTTGAAGGCGTCGGCAAACGTCGTCTTTTCGTTGGCGACGCGGAACAGATTTTGGTTCGGAATGATGATCAGGGTATCGACGTACTGGGTCAATTCTTCGATGCCGGCCTCGGCCACATTCATGCGGTGCTGACCCTCGAAGTGGAACGGCTTCGTGACCACGCCGACCGTCAGCACGCCCATCTCGCGTGCCGCGCGCGCGATCACCGGACCCGCGCCCGTGCCGGTCCCGCCGCCCATGCCGGCGGTGATGAACACCATGTTGGCGCCTTGCAGATGCTCGATGATTTCGTCGATGCCTTCCTCGGCTGCTGCGCGGCCAATATCGGGCCGCGAGCCCGCGCCCAAGCCCTGGGTCACGGTCAGCCCAAGCTGGATTTTCTTCGCCGCTGCCGACAGGGCGAGCGCCTGGGCGTCGGTGTTGCAGACCAGGAATTCCACGCCCTCAAGCTCGGATTGGATCATGTTCTCGACGGCATTGCCGCCGGCGCCGCCGACGCCAACCACGACGATGCGTGGCTTCAAATCCTGGATCGGTCGGGTCATCGTGATATTGAGCGTCATGTTTGCCTCCGTGGTGCGGTCCTAGGTTTGGGAATCACTTTCATTCAGTGGTCTCAGGTCTTCATTTCGATTCGTCCTCGCATCAGAAATTCTCCCTCAGCCACGTGCCAAAGCGTCCCGCGAGGCCGTGCCCGTTCTTGACCGATACGGGCAGGCGGCGTTGGGGCGCCGGCGGTTTGGTAACCATGTGGGTCAGCAGGCCCGCGCACGTCGCGAAGGCGGGGCCGCCGGTCGCCTCGGCGATCGCAGCCAGGCGCGTCGGGCGTCCCAGGCGGATTTGCTTGTCGAGCACCCGCGCCGCCACATCGGCGGCGCCGGGCAATTGGCTTGCCCCGCCGGTCAGCACCAGACGTCTTCCGGCCAAGCGATCGAAGCCGCTGGCCTCCAGGCGCGAGCGCACGAGCTCGAAGGTCTCCTCGAGGCGCGGCTGGATGATACCGACCAACACCGATTTCGGGACGTGGTGCGCCTGGGTGTGCTCGGCTTCGCCGATTTGCGGCACGTCAACGAACTCGCGATTGTCGGACGGCAGCGGCATGGCGTTGCCGTACAGCGTCTTGATGCGTTCGGCGGCGGCGAGCGGCGTCGATAGGCCGCGCGCGATGTCGCTGGTCACGTGTCCGCCGCCGAGCGGAAGGATGTCGATGTGGATCGCCTCGCCGCCGTAGAACACGGCCAGCGAGGTGGTGCCCCCGCCCATGTCCACGACCGTTGCGCCGAGGTCGAATTCGTCGGGCACGAGCGTTGCCAGGCCTGAGGCGTAGGGCGACACGACGAAACCCTCGACCTCGAGGTGGCAGCGCTCGATGCAGGTCGCAAGATTGCGGACAGCGCTGCCATTGGCGGTGACGACGTGCAGGCTCGCGCCCAATCTGTCGCCGTACATGCCGCGTGGATCGGAGACGCGCGCGCCGTCGAGGGTGAAGCCGACGGGGATCATGTGCAGCAAGTCGCGCTCGGAGGCGCCGGCGCTCTGGTAGCCTTGGCGCAGCACGCGCGAGACGTCATCGTCGCCGATTTCGTAACCGTCGATCGAGACCTCGACCGCCACCGTTCGCGAGGCCGGATTGCCGCAGGACACGCCGACCATGACCTTCTCGATGGTCTGGCCCGACATCTGCTCGGCGGCGTGCACGGCGTTGCGAATCGAAATTTCCGCTGCGTCCATATCGACGATGGTGCCGCTGCGCACGCCCTTCGACATTTGGTGGCCGATTCCGGTCACGCGGATGCCGCTCGAATCGGCGCGCGCGATGAAGCAGCACACCTTGGAGCTGCCGACATCGAGCGCGGCGACGATTCCTGCGCGGGTTTTGCTCATAGCGAACATCCTGGGTTCATGTTTCGTGGTCCTTGCCCGCGCGCTTGTCCGGCCGGGCCTTGACCGGTGAATCGTTCGGCAAGGTGACCATCAGGCGGTCGGACAGGCGCAGATCGATGGCCGAAATGTCGCGAGCCAGCAGGCCGTTCGCGCGCTCGAGCCGCGCCAGGCGGTTCCAGGCCGCGACGACTTCTTCCTCGGGCAGCTTCACTTCGATCGCGTCGTCGAGCAGGATATTCCAGCGCCGTCCGCCGACCCGCACCGCCGCCGTCACGCGCCGCGCGAGCTCGGGCTCGGTCGCGATGATCTCCAGTAGCTCGCCCGCGCGCCGCGGCGCATCGTGGCCGACCAGAAGCAGCAGATCGCCGAAACGCTCGAGATTGCGCTCGGCGAGGACCACGCCGGCGCGGTCAACGACTGTCAGATGGCGATCTAGTTGCCAAAGCGCGAAGGGTTCGCGTTCGACGATCTGTACGTGGATCGTGCCGGGTGCGCGCCGTTCGACGGCGGCGTGTGCGACCCAAGGCAGGGCTTCGAGGCGAAGCTTGGCCTCGCGCGGATCGAACGCGAACAACGGCATGCCGCGTTCGATCTCAAGCGCTGCGAGAATGTCTTCGCGCTCGGCGTTGAGGCGGCCTTCGAGCGTGACCGCCGTGACCGTAAGGCCGAACTGCCTGCCGATTTCCGCTGCTGCCTGCATTCCCGATCGGACGACGGCCGCACCCGTGCCGCTCCGCCACAGCCATGTGGCGCCGCCCCCGATTGCCAATACGGGTAGGGCGGCCGCCAGCGCCAGCCACGCGCGACGACTGGCGGCGCGGCGTACGCGTCGGCGCGCGGGCGACGCGCGCTTCGATGATACGAACGGCGCGATCAGGCTTCGCATCGCGCGTCCTCCACCATCCATTGGCAGAGCTCGCCGAACGAGATGCCGAGATGGGCGGCTTGTTCGGGCACGAGCGAGAGCGGCGTCATGCCGGGCTGGGTATTGACCTCGAGCAGATAGAAGCGGCCAGGCCCGGTATCGTCGTAACGCAGATCCGCCCGACTCACGCCCCGGCAGCCAAGCGCCCGGTGGGCGCGCAGCGACAAATCGAGCGCTTCCTCGTAGGCGGCCTTGGGCAAGGGCGCGGGAATCACATGGTCGGTGAGGCCGCTCGTATATTTGGAGTCGTAATCGTAAAAGCCCGAGCGCGGCCGCAGTTCGGTCACGGCGAGCGCGCGGTCGCCCATCACTGCGACGGTGATTTCGCGTCCGGGAATGAAGCGCTCGACCAGGACGTTGTCGCCGAACGCCCATTCTTCGGGTGGCAGGTTGTCGCCTTCGCGTACGATACGAACGCCGACGCTGGAGCCTTCATCGAGCGGCTTCATCACATAGGGCCGGGGCATGGCGTGGGCGGCGAAGGCTTCCCTGCGCTTGACCACTCGGCCTTCGGGGCAGGGAATGCCGGCATCGGCGAACAGGCGCTTGGCCATGGGCTTGTTCATCGCCAACGCCGAGGCGAGGACGCCGGAATGGGTGTAGGGGATGCCCATGATGTCGAGGATGGCCTGCATGCGGCCGTCCTCGCCGTAGCGGCCATGGAGCGCATTAAACACGGCGTCGGGTCTCGGCGAGAGCTGGGCGAGCAAGGCGGGGATATCGCGCGTCACGTCGTAGGCGCGCACATGGTGGCCGCGCTCGGTCAGCGCCGTGGCAACCGCGGCGCCGCTCACGAGCGAAACCTCGCGTTCCGCCGACCAGCCGCCCATGAGAACGAGGATCGAGAGCTTCATGCGGCCATCCTCGGCGCGCCGATGCGCTTGATTTCCCATTCGAGCGCGATGCCGCACGCGGCGCGCACGCGGTCGCGCACGTCCTCGCCGAGGCTTTCGAGGTCGTTCGCCGTCGCGCCGCCGGTATTGATGAGAAAATTGCAGTGCTTTTCCGAAACCATCGCGCCGCCGCGCGTCAAGCCGCGGCATCCCGCTTGCTCGATGAGCTCCCAGGCCTTATGGCCTGGCGGATTCTTGAAGGTACTGCCGCCGGTGCGCGCACGGATGGGTTGGGTGGCCTCGCGCTCGCGCGCGATCTCGGCCATGCGCGCATGGATCGCCTGGCGGTCGCCGGCGGCACCCTTGAGCGTGGCAGCGACGAAAATCCAGTCCTCGGGCGCGGCTGTCCGGCGATAGGCCATGCCGAGTTCGGCCGGGCTCGCTGAAATCTTCCTTCCCCTGCCGTCGAGCGCGTCGGCGCGCACGAGAACATCCTTGATCTCGCGGCCATAGGCGCCCGCGTTCATGCGCAGCGCCCCGCCGATGGTGCCCGGAATACCCGAGAGAAATTCAAGCCCCGCCACGCCGCCATCGCCGGCAACGATGGCCACATTGGCGTCGAGCGCACCCGCGCCCGCGCGCACATCCGTGCCCGCGACTTCAATATCGACGAAGCCTTGGCCCAGGCGAACGACCACGCCCGGCACGCCGCCGTCGCGCACGAGCAGATTCGAGCCGACGCCGATCGCAACCACCGGCACGTCGTCCGGCCTTTGGGCCAGAAAATCCGCTAGATCGCTTTCATCGGCCGGGCGGAACATGACCTCGGCCGGGCCGCCCACGCCGAACCAAGTGCTGCGCGCGAGGGCAGCGCCTTCGCTGTAGCGGCCGCGCACGCGCGGCAGGCGTTCGATCAGTCTCGGCGCGGCGAGCGCGGCCATCATGCGCCGCCCCCGGCGCGGCGGCGGCCGGCATTGAGTGCATCGAGCTCGCCCGGCAGGGCCTGCGCCCAATAGGTGATATCGCCCGCGCCCAAGCACACGACCAGATCGCCTGGCCGCGCCAGCGCCGCGACCGCTTCGGCCAAGACCTCTCGGCCGGCCAAGGGCTGGACATGGCGGTGGCCGTGGCGGCGCAAGCCTTCGACCAGGGTATCGCGATCGGCGCCGGCGATGGGCGTCTCGCCCGCGCTATAGACTTCGGCGACGATCACGGTGTCGGCGTCGTTGAAGCAGGTGCAGAAATCATCGAACAGCGAGGACAGGCGCGTGTAACGATGGGGCTGCACGACGGCGATCACCTGGCCGGACGTCGCCTGGCGGGCGGCGGCCAGAACGGCTTTGATCTCGACCGGGTGGTGGCCGTAATCATCGATCACGCCGACGCCGCCCGCTTCGCCCGTGCGGGTGAAACGTCGCTTTACGCCGCTGAAATTTGTCAGCGCCCGGCGCATGGTGTCGTCGTCGATGCCCATCTCGACCGCGATCGCGATGGCGGCGAGCGAGTTTTGTACGTTGTGCCGACCCATCATGGGCAAGGCGAGACCTGCAATCGTCCGGGTCGCGCCGCTTGCGCGATCAGTTGCGACGACGTCGAATTGCCCGCCCGAGGCGTCGATGCGCACATTGACCGCGCGGATATCGGCTTGGGGGCTGAAGCCATACGACACGATCCGCCGGTCGGAGACGCGCGGGATCATGGCCTGAACTTCGGGGTGATCGATGCACAGCACCGCGAAGCCGTAAAAGGGGATGTTCGAGACGAAGGTGTCATAGGCCCGGCGCACGGCATCGAAGGTGCCGTAATGCTCCATGTGCTCGGGGTCCATGTTCGTGACCACGGCGATCACCGCGGGCAGCTTGGTGAAGCTGCCGTCGGACTCGTCCGATTCGACGACCATCCAGTCTCCGGCACCAAGGCGCGCGTTCGTGCCGTAGGCGTTGATGATGCCGCCATTGATGACCGTGGGATCGAGGCCCGCAGCATCGAGCATGGCACCGACCATCGAGGTCGTTGTGGTCTTGCCGTGCGTGCCGCCGACCGCGATCGACCACTTGAGGCGCATGAGCTCGCCCAACATCTCCGCGCGCCGCACCACGGGCAGCAGGCGCGCGCGCGCCGCGGCGAATTCGGGGTTATCGCTCTTGACCGCCGAGGAGACGACGACGACGGCGGCATCGCCGAGATTTTCCGCACGGTGACCGAGAAAGGTCTTGATTCCGAGCTTGGCCAGGCGTTTGACGTTGGCGTTGTCGCTCTGGTCGCTGCCTTGGACGCTGTAGCCGAGATTGAACAGCACCTCGGCGATGCCGCTCATGCCGATGCCGCCGATACCGACGAAATGGATGGTGCCGATTTCGAGAGGCAGGGTCCTCATGCGGCCCTCCTTTCGGCGTCAAGCAAGGCCATGACTAAATCGGCGAGCGCCTCGGCGGCGCGCGGCTCGGCCAGGGCGGCGATGCGCGCGGCGGCTGCGGCAAGGCCGTCCGTGTCGGACAGGCGTGCTTCGAGCTCGGCGGCTAGGCGCGACGGCGTCAATTCGGCTTCGGGTAGCATCCACCCGCCGCCCGCGCGCACAATGGCGCGCGCGTTCGCCGTTTGGTGATCGTCGGCCGATGCTGCGTACGGCACGAGGATCGCCGGGCGCCCCGCGCAGGCCAGTTCGGCCGTTGTCGAGGCGCCGGCCCGGGCCATCACCAAATGCGCCCAGGCAAAGCGCTGCGGCATGTCGGCGAAAAAGGTGCTCACCTCGGCTGCTTGGTCGCGCGCGCGGTAGGCGGCGGCGGTTTCGTCGAGATGCTCGGCGCGGCATTGCTGGGCGATGCGAATGCGTGCGCGCAGCGCTACAGGCAGGGCCGCGACCGCTTGGGGAACGACGCGCGAGAAGATGGCGGCGCCTTGGCTGCCGCCGAATACGAGAAGGTTCAGCGGGCCGGCGGCAGCGGGCGTGACATAGGGCGTGCCGGCCATGGCGGCGATCTCCGGCCGGACGGGATTGCCGGTGCGGTGCATCTTGTTTTTGTCGGCGGCGCGCAGCCCCGCCACCTCGGCGAAGGCGGTGGCGATGCGGTTGACGCGCGGGGCCAATAGGCGATTGGCCCGACCGAGAACGGCGTTCTGTTCGTGAATCATGGTTGGCACGCCCGCGCGCATCGCCGCCAGCAAGGGCGGCACCGAGGCATAGCCGCCAAAGCCGATGGCGGCGCTTGGCGTCAGGCGCGAAAACAGCCGGCGAGCCTCGAAAATGCCGAAGAGAATTTTGGCAAGGCCGCCGATTCGGTGCAGCAACGTGCCGCTGGCGATACCGCCCGCGTGCACGCGATGGGTTTCGAGCGCCGCAAGCTCGGCGGGCAGCGCCGCGCCGCGTCGGTCGGTCACCAGAATCGGATGCGCGCCGCGGGCTAGAAGCGCGCGCGCCAGCGAGATAGCCGGAAACAGATGTCCACCCGTGCCGCCGGCCGCCAAGGCCACGGTGCGCGCGCCGCTCATGACCTGCCCGCGTGCAAGGGGCGGCGGCGCATGAGTCCGAGTACCATGCCCATGGCGAAGGCCAGAGCGAGCAAGGACGAGCCGCCATAGCTGATGAAGGGCAGGGTCATGCCCTTGGTCGGCATGAGGGAAAGGGTCGAGGCCATGTTGACGAAGGCTTGCAGGCCGAACTGCGTCAACAGACCCGCGGTGGCCAGCAGCACGAACAGATCGGTTTCGCGCAACAGGCGCCCAAAGCCCCGCAAGATCACGAAGCCGAACAGCGCGACAAGGGCGAGGCAGGCGAACAGGCCGAATTCCTCGGCCGCGACCGCGAAGATGAAGTCCGCATGCGCATCCGGGATGATCGATTTCACGCTGCCCTCGCCCGGGCCGCGGCCGAACCAGCGACCAGAGGCGAAGGCCTCAAGCGCGGTTGAAACTTGAAATGTGTCGCCGGAGGCGGGATCGAGGAAGCGGTCGATGCGGCTCGCGACGTGGGGCAGCGTCAGATAGGCACCAAAGATGCCCGCCACCCCGCACAGACCAAGCGCCGCCACCCAGACGAGCGATAGCCCGGCGAGGAAAAATTGGGTGAACCACACGACCGAAACGACCACGACCATGCCGAAATCGGGCTGGCGGGCCAAAAGAGCGAGCACGACGAGGAGCAATATCGTCGAAATCAACCGGCCCGGAATGTCCGCCTGGGCGCTTCCGGCGGCGAACATCCACGCCGCGACCACGGCGAAGGCGGGCTTCACGAATTCGCTCGGCTGAATCGAGAATGGCCCCAGCGCGAGCCAGCGTTTAGCGCCCTTGATCTCGTGGCCGAACACGGGCGTGAGCGCCATGAGAATGAGGCCGACGAGGAAGGCGATTGTCGCCACCCGGCGGATCTCGCGAGCCGGCAGGAGCGAGACGGTGACCAGAACGGCGATCGCGATCGGCAGGTACATGAGCTGGCGGCGCACGAAGTACATGGAATCGAGACCGATGCGTGCGGCGACCGCTGGCGATGCCGCGAGCGTCAAAAGCGTGCCGATTGCGAGCAGGGCGGCGAGTGCCGCGAGCGTCCAGCGATCGACGGTCCACCACCATCGGCTGAGCGCGCTGGTATCGTTGCGGGCGAACGGGTTCATGCGCGCGCCTCCGCTTGCGGGGCGCACACCAGGCGTTTCACCAGCGCGCGGAACGCGTCACCGCGCGCCTCGAAATCCTTGAATTGGTCGAACGACGCGCAGGCCGGCGACAACAGAACCACGGCGGGCTTGCGTGCGGTGGCCTGCGCCGCTTTGTGCGCCGCTTCGAGCGCCGCTTCGAGCGAGGCGTAGCGGCCGAACGGCACTCGGCCATCGAGCGTGCGCGCAAAGCCGTCCGCCGCCTGGCCAATCAGGAAGGCGCGGGTAACGCGCGGGAACAACTCCGCCAAGGGTTCGATGCC
>JBJXGH010000025.1:0-5043 GCA_046153685.1 Alphaproteobacteria bacterium | reverse complement strand
CATGCGCTCGGTGGTGCGCCGGCTCATCGAAGGCGAGATTCGCGCGCTCGATCGCCTTGGTCTCGCGCGGCGCGACGCCTGATTTTCCTCCGGCCGGAGTCTTTCCATGTCTTTGCACGACCGGGTGATTGGCGAACTTTGGCGCTCGCCACGTATGCTCCAAGATCTGGATGCATTGTGCGCCTGCGGCGGCCGATTGTGGTCGAGTCCAAGCGAACATCGCGCGCGCGATTTCCTGCGCAAACGCCTTGCCGAGATTCCTGGTGTCCGGCTATCGGAGCACCGCTTCAGCTATGACGGCTGGGAGAGAATACGCTCGGCGCTGACGCTGCTTGACGGCGACACGCGGCCGCGCGCCTGCCATTCCCTGCTGTGGTCGCCCGACACGCCGCAAGGCGGGCTTGTGGCCGAGATCGTCGATATCGGACGTGGAACGCTCGCCGATTTCGAAACGGCCGAGGCGCGGCTCAGAGGCCGTGTCGCGCTTGTGCGCCATGAATATCCGTTTGCCGCCGGCACGGTGCACCGGATGCGAAAATATATGTGGGCGCGCGAGCGCGGCGCGGTGGGGTTCGTGATCGCCAATTGCGTACCCGGCGAGATGACCGTATCGGGCTTCGCGCCCGACAATAGCGACAAGGACATTCCCGCGATCGGCGTAAGCCTGGAAACCGGCGCGATGATAGCGGCGATGGCGCCGGGCGCGCGGCTGCGCATCGAAGTCGCGGGGCGGCGCTGGAAGGAAGATTCCGTCAACCTCATCGCCGAGGTCGCCGGGCGCGGGCCGGAATGGGTGGTGCTGTCCGCGCACTACGACGGACATGATCTGGGCCAGAGCGCGCTGGATAACGGCACGGGGGCCGCGGCGGTGCCGAACATTCTTCAGGCCCTCGCGCCCCATGTCCCGAATATGCCACGCGGCCTCCGGGCCATGTTGTTCACGGCCGAGGAGTGGGGACTTTACGGCAGTCGGGTTTACGTCAACGAATTGCCGGAGGAGGAGCGGCGCCGGATCGCGGTCGATGTCAATCTCGACACCATCGCAGGCAGCCCGCGCCTGGCATGCCTGACGAGCGAGTTTCCGGAACTCGAGGACATGGCCCGAACAGTCGGGCGGCAACTCGGTATTTCGCTCGATTTGGTGCGCGATCTGCGGCGCAATTCCGACCACTACAATTTCGCCCGTCACGGCATTCCAGCCTTACGCTTGGTTTGCGGATTCGATGCGAGCGAATCGGCGGTCAAGTATTTGCTGATGGCCGGCGACACGCGCGACAAGGTCCACGAATCGGAATTCAAGTTCGGCGCGGCGGTGGCGGCCGAGTTCACATGGCACGCGCTGGTGCGCACGGGCCAGATCGCGCGGCATAAGACGCCCGCGGAAGTAAAGATGATGCTCGAAGGGCTTGAGTAGGATCGTGGCGCCGCCGACAGGCACGCACGATCCCCGCGCCAAGGCGGTGGCGATCTGGCTCAGCATGTATGTGCTCTATCTGATGAGCACGATCTACCGTTCGACCAACGCCGTCATGGCGCCGGAATGGCGGCTCGAAATGAGTCTCACGCCGGACGATCTCGGCAATATCACGGCTGCGTTCTTTTTTGCCTTTGCGGTCGCGCAAATTCCCGCTGGGCTTTCGCTCGACCGTTTTGGCCCCAGATGGACGATCGTGGGCATGATGTTGCTGCCAGTGATTGGCGCGATCATCCTTTCCATCGCTGGCACCTCGGGCGAGCTTGCCGCCGCCCAGGCCATCATGGGCGCGGGCTGCGCGATAGGCTTGTCGGGCGCCATCGTCGTGTTCGCGCGCTGGTTCCCGCCCGATCGCATGGCGACCATGATTGCGTTGTTCTCGGGATTGGGGAATGTCGGAATTGTCTTCTCGGCCACGCCATTGGCGGCGGCGGTTCAAGGCTTTGGCTGGCGCGACACGTTCCTTGGCTTGGCGGCGCTGAACGTGATCCTCGTCCTCCAGCTGGTCTTCGTGGTGCGCGACGCGCCGCCGGGCCATCCCTTTCACGCGCGACGCCGCGAAACCCTGGGCGATATTCTGCGCGGCGCGGGCCAGGTGTGGCGCGAACCCGCGATTCGCCCCATTCTGGCGCTGACATTTTGTAGCCTCGGAATCGTCCTCTGCATTCGCGCCTTATGGGCGGGCCCCTATCTCGCCGATATTCACGGTCTGGGAACCATCGAGCGCGGCAATATGTTGCTGCTGATGACGGTTGCGATGCTGATCGGCAATGTGGGCTTTGGCCCGCTCGACCGCATCTTCGATTCGCGCAAGCGTGTGGTCGTTGCGGGCGCGGCGCTGACGGCAAGCTCGCTGCTGGTATTGGCGCTGGTGCCCCATCCGCCGCTGGCGCTCGCCATGGGACTGCTCTGCGCCTTAGGTTTGGCGTGCAATTACGTGGTGACAATTCTGGCGCAGGGCCGCGCGCTGTTTTCGGAGCGCTTGATCGGCCGGGCCGTCACCTTGATGAACGCGGTGAATTTTCTTGGCGGCACGTTCCTCCTGTTGAGCTCGGGGCACCTGATCCGCGCCTTTCCCATGGTCGATGGCAAGACGCCCGAATTGGCCTACCGCGCGTTGTTCGGCGCGCTGGGCGCGATGGTGGCGGTTATGCTGGTGTTTTACCTTCGCAGCCGCGATGTCCGCCCGAGCTCCGAAAGGCGCTGATAGGGGGGGTGAATTGCGGCGCTTTTACCGTGCTTCGGCCTCGCCTATCATGGGCGGCAAGCTCGTGCGGAAGCGGCAGAGATATCGCGTTATTTCAATGGGAACGGGGAGCGGAACATGGTGACGGTGCGTAAATACGGGGCAGGTCAGGCCATCCGGCGGACGGAGGACAGGCGATTTCTCACCGGCCATGGCCGCTATGCCGACGACGTGAATCTCGCGCGTCAGGCCCATGGCCATGTGTTGCGGTCGCCCCACGCGCACGCGCGCATCAGGAAAATCGACGTGAAGGCTGCGCTCTCTGCGCCGGGCGTTCTGGCGGTCCTGACTGCCGCCGATGCGGCTTCGGACAAGCTCGGGTCGCTGCCTTGCCAGGCGCCGGTTAACAACCGCGACGGCACGCCATGCGCCCAGCCGCCCCATCCCTTGCTCACCGGCGACAAGGCGCGCTATGTCGGCGACGCGATTGCCTTCATCGTCGCCGAAACCCAGGGTCAGGCGCGCGACGCGGCCGAACTCGTCAAGGTGGATTACGACGTGCTGCCGGCAGCAGCCGATTTGCGTGCCGCGCTCAAGCCTGGCGCCGCCCTCGTCTGGGACGATGTCAGGGGCAATCTCTGCGCCGATTGGTTTCAGGGCGACAAGGCGAAAACCGATGCCGCCTTCGCCAAGGCCCATCACGTCACGAAGGTCGATTTGGTGAACAACCGCGTCGTCGTGGCCTCGATGGAGCCGCGCGGCATGGTCGGCACGTACGAACCTGGCAACGATAGCTTCACGCTATACACCTGCAGCCAGGGCGTACATTCGGTGCGCGGCGTGATGGCCGGCGATATTTTCAAGATCTCGACCAATCAGATGCGCGTGATCACCACGGATGTGGGTGGCGGTTTCGGCATGAAAGCCGTGCCCTACCGGGAGCAGGCATTGGTGCTCTGGGCGGCAAAACGCCTCGGCCGACCGGTCAAGTGGATGGGCGACCGCTCGGATGCATTCGTATCCGACACCCATGGCCGCGATCATCTCACGCACGCGGAGCTCGCGCTCGACAAGGAAGGGAAGATCCTTGGGTTGCGCGTCGCCGGCATCGCCAATATGGGCGGTTACCTCTCATGCTGGGGGCCATGCATTCCGACGGAACCGGCGGGCGCCATGCACGCAGCAGTCTATTCCATCCAAAACGTCGATATCTCGTTCAAGCTCGTGTTCACGAACACGACTCCGGTTGAGGCTTACCGCGGCGCGGGGCGTCCCGAGGCCGCCTATGTGGTCGAGCGCATCGTCGATGCGGCGGCGGCCGAAATCGGTATGCCGCCGGATGAACTTCGCCGGCGGAATTTCATTGCACAGGCGGCTTTTCCGCATAGCACCGTGACGGGCCTGACCTACGATAGCGGCAATTACGAAACCAATATGAAAGACGCCATGAAGGCGGCCGAGTGGACGGATTTCGACGCGCGCCGCAAGGAATCGGCGAAACGCGGCAAGCTGCGCGGCATTGGCATGGCTTATTACATCGAGATTTGCGGCACCGGTGGCAGCGAGATGGCGGAGATCCGGTTCGACGCCTCGGGCCCGGTCACGGTGATGGTCGGCACCCAGTCGAATGGGCAGGGACATGAAACGGTTTACGCGCAGATGGTCGCCGACAAGCTCGGAGTTCCGTTCGAATCGGTCCGGGTGTTGATGGGTGACACGAATGCGGTGAGTTACGGCTCGGGCACGGGTGGCTCGCGGTCATTGCAGACTTGTGGCCCGGCGGTGCAGAACGCCTGTGAAAAGGTGATCACCAAGGCCAAAAAGATCGCGGCCCATATGCTCGAAGCGGCGGAGGCTGATATCGCCTTCGACGATGGCACGTTCAAGATCGCGGGCACGGATAAGAAAGTCAGCTTTGACGATGTTCGCAAGCGCGCGTTCCAAGCGGGACGCCTGCCAGTTGAAGTCGAGCCCGGTTTGGACGAAACCGCCGTCTTTAAGCAGACGAGCTTTACCTTCCCGAATGGCTGCCATATCTGCGAGGTCGAGCTGGATCCCGATACCGGGCATACGGACATCGCGCGCTACACGATCGTGGATGATTTCGGCCGAGTGATGAATCCGTTGCTCGTTGCGGGCCAAGTGCACGGCGGCGTGGTTCAAGGCCTGGGTCAGGCATTTCACGAGGGCTGCGCCTATGACGAATCGGGTCAGCTCTTGACCGGCTCGTTCATGGATTACGGCCTGCCGCGCGCGGGCGACATGCCGAGCTTCGATTTCCGCTACAACGAGATCCCGAGTCCGGCCAATCCCTTGGGGGTGAAGGGTTGCGGCGAGGCTGGGAGCGTGGGCGCGCCGCCCGCAGCGGTCAACGCGGTGTGCG
>JBJXGH010000008.1:0-31061 GCA_046153685.1 Alphaproteobacteria bacterium | reverse complement strand
GGCGCTGCCGCGCCCGCTGCCGGTGCCGCTCCCGCAGCCGGCGGTGCCAAAGCCGCGCCCGCGGCCCCCGCCGCGAAGGGTGCCCCTGCCGCGAAAGGCAAAAAGAAGTAAGGCGGCCAACGCGCCGAAGCCCATGGCTTTTCCGCCGGCAAGGGGCACGCCATGAAGCTGTTCGTCGGCTTGGGCAATCCCGGGCCCGAACATGCGCGCAACCGCCACAATATCGGCTTCATGGCCTTGGATACGCTCGCGCGGTGCCACGAGTTTGCGCCATTCAGGCCAAAATATCGCGGCTTGGCCGTCGAGGGACGGCTCGGCCGGACACGCATTCTAGCGCTCAAACCCCTCACCTACATGAACGATTCAGGTCTTTCGGTCGCCGAGGCCGCGCGCTTTCACAAAATCGCCGCTGAATCGGTCTATGTCTTTCACGACGAACTCGACCTGGCCGCAGGCAAAATGCGGGTCAAATTGGGCGGCGGCAATGCGGGCCATAACGGCCTGCGCAGCATCGACGCCCATCTCGGAACCGAATACTGGCGCGTGCGCCTGGGCATCGGCCATCCGGGCGACAAGGCGCGCGTGCTGGGCTGGGTCTTGCGCGATTTTCCCAAAGCCGATGCCGAGTGGCTCGATCCATTCCTCGCCGCGATCGCCGATCACGCCCCGCTTCTCGCGGAGGGCCGCGAGCCCGATTTCATGAGCAAGGTCGCGCTCGCCCTGCAACCGCCCGCCGCCGAGACAAAGCGCCCTGCGCGCGCCCCGCGCGCCAACGAGAACGAGTAGCACACGGCCATGGGATTTCGCTGCGGCATTGTCGGTCTGCCGAATGTCGGCAAATCGACCCTTTTCAACGCGCTTCTGCGCACCCAAGCGGCGCAGGCGGCGAACTATCCGTTCTGCACGATCGAACCCAATATCGGCCGCGTGGCGGTGCCCGATTCACGCCTGTCGGCGCTTGCCCGGATCTCGAAATCGGAAAAAACCCTGGCGACCCAGATTGAGTTTGTCGATATCGCGGGGCTCGTGCGCGGCGCGAGCAAGGGCGAGGGCCTCGGCAACAAATTTCTCGCCAATATCCGCGAGGTCGAGGCGGTGGTGCATGTGCTCCGCTGTTTCATTGATGACGACATCACCCATGTCGAAGGCGGCATCGATCCGGTGCGCGACGCGGAGATCGTCGAGACCGAGTTGATGCTTGCCGATCTCGATTCCCTCGAACGCCGGGCGACGCAAGCGGAGAAGCGCGCGCGCGGCGGCGATGCCGAGGCCAAAGCCGCGTTGCCGCTCATGGAACAGGCGCTGGCGGCGCTGCGCGACGGCAAGGCCGCGCGCACCTGCCCGGCGGCGAAGACAGAGCCCGAGAAATTCAAGCAACTCCAATTGCTGACCGCCCTGCCCGTGCTCTACGTCGCCAATGTGAGCGAGGCGGACGCCGCCTCCGGTAACGCATACAGCGCCGCCGTCGCCAAACGCGCGGCCGAGGAGGGCGCCGCCCATATCGTGGTTGCCGCGGCGATCGAAGCCGAAATCTCGTTGCTCGCCGAAGACTCCGAGCGTGCCGAATACCTCGCCTCGCTCGATCTCAAGGAATCCGGACTCGATCGCCTGGCGCGCGCGGGCTACGCATTGCTCGACTTGGTGACATTTCTCACCACGGGGCCGAAGGAGACCCGCGCCTGGACCATCCCGCGCGGCATGCGCGCCCAGGACGCCGCTGGAACCATCCACACCGATATCTCGCGCGGCTTCATCGCCGCCGAGGTCATTCCCTTCGCCGATTTCATCGCCGCGGGCGGCGAGGCCCAAGCCAAGGCGCAAGGCAAGATGCGGCTCGAAGGCCGCGACTACATCGTGCAAGACGGCGATGTGGTGTTGTTCCGATTTAATGTCTAGGCGCTGAAGGCGGATAGCCCACCGCGCTTGATCTCAGCGCGGCGCGCCGAGGCGCCGCGGGTGAATTCGCAAACCCCCGATAACCCGCGGGTTCATCCTGCCCCATCGCCTGGCTCGGTCCTGGTAATGGTCATGTCGATGGTCCGTGCAAACGGCCCGTGCCATAGGACAGGCAGAAAGGTCCGGTCTATTATCTCCCGCAACACCGAAGGAGATCGCCATGGGACATAAGATTCGCCTAACCGCGGAAGACGGCTTCGCGCTCGACGCCTACCGCGCCGACCCGGCAGCCGCGCCCAAGGGCGGGATCGTCGTGATTCAGGAAATTTTCGGAGTGAACAACCACATGCGCGGCGTCGCGGAGAGCTTTGCCGCGAACGGTTATGCCGCAATCGCGCCCGCGCTGTTCGATCGTGCCCAACGCGGCGTCGAACTTGGCTACACAGAGGGCGATATCGAGATCGGGCGAGGGCTGCGCGCCAAGGTCGGCTGGGACGACCCGCTGAAGGATATTCGCGCCGCCATGAAGGCGCTGGAAGGCGCCGGCAAGCTCGGTACGGTCGGCTATTGCTGGGGCGGCTCCGTCACCTGGTTGACCGCCACGCGCCTCGACGGAATCGCAGCCGCGGCTTGCTATTACGGCGGCCAGATCGCCGCCTTCAAGGACGAGAAGGCGCGTGTCCCGACGATGTTCCACTTCGGCGAACGCGACAAAGGCATTCCAATGACGGATGTCGAGGCGGTGCGCAAGGCGCAGCCCCAGCAAATCTTGCACGTCTATCCGGCCGGGCACGGCTTCAATTGCGAAGAGCGCGGCGATTACGACGCGACATGCAAGAAACTGGCGCTCGAACGCACCCTCGCCTTCTTCGCCAAGCACGTCGGCTAGGTTGTCCCGCGCGACTTCAGAATCTCGAGCGGCAGGTGGCTGAATTCCACGAGAAATTGGGCCAGGCGCGCCGAAGCCTCGTCAACCAATGCACGGCCGCGCACTTGATCGGCCGCTTTGGCATTGCCCACCGCGCCCGCGGGATTGAGGTCCTGCGCCTGCCAGGCGAAGCCGAATTTCCCCTGTGGCGAGGCAAGCGCGAAATCCGCCTTGAGCGTGCGCGTAAGGGACTCGAAATCGGCAAGCGCCGCGTGCCGGACGGCATCGGGATGGAGCGCGAGCATGATTGAGGTTTCGACGGCGCCGGCATGAATGCCGTATTTCACCTCATCCTCGCCGAAGGACGACGAGTCGTACAAATCGAAGGTGTTGACGACGGCCACCAGCATGCGGTGCCGGTGGCGCAATTCTTGCGCCGCGAGATCGAGGGCCTGAGGCTGACCGCCATGGCCATTGAGCAGCACCAGCCGACGCACACCCGAATACGCGACGCCGCCGCCCATCTCCACGACCGTGCGAATGAAGGTCTCAGCCGACAGGCTCAGCGTGCCGGGAAAATCCGCGTGTTCGACCGAAACCCCGACGGTCAAGGCGGGCAGCGCATAGACAGGCAATTCGACCGGCAGGCGCGTCGAAGCGCCGGTCAGAATCCCGGCGGCGATATCGCCGTCGACCGATAGCGGCAAATGCGGGCCGTGCTGCTCGATTGCACCCGCCGGCAAGACCGCGACGGCATCCGATCCGAGTGCGCCCGCCTCGACCGTCGTCAGATCCGCCCAGCGCCGGACCGCCACGCCTTCAACGCCCGCGCGAAAGATAGTCGTAAGCCGACAACACGTGAGAGCGCACGACGTGGAGAAAGTTGTCGATTTCCACGTGCTCGTCGAACGAGCCCATGCCCGAGGGCGGCGGGCCATAGACATAGGCGGGAATGTTCTTATAGCGCCACAGCCGCGCGTCCGTGCCGCCGAGGCTGACGATGGGGGTGGGCTTGAAGCCACGCAAGTGATCGACATTGTCCTGCAGGTGCTCGACCATTTCGCCATAGGGATCGCACCACGAGGGCGGGCTGAAATTCATTTCCTCCATCGCGATTTGCGGATAGCGCATGAGGATTTTCTCGATTTCGGCCACGACCATGTCGTGCGTCACCCCCACGGGCAGGCGGATATCCGCCTCGATGCGCACAATGTCGGCAATCATGTTGACCTTGAGGCCACCGGAAACCACGCCAACATTGACCGTGACCTTCGGCACGATTTCGGCCGCCCCCTGCCCCATGGCGCGGTCCATCGTGTCTTTCGCCGCCGCGAGCGCGCGGGCGACATTGTCGGGCATGTTCGCCTTGATGTTCGATAGCGAATCGAGATCGGCGATAAAGCGCGAGGCGATTTTTGCCGCGTTCTCCGAGCTATGTGGATAGGCGCCATGACCGCCGCGCGTCTTGACGGTGAAGGCGACCCAGAACGGCCCCTTCTCGCCGAAGCGGATCGAGTACGGGCTCGACGGCTCGCCGTTCAGCAGGCAATCGCCCAGAACCTCGGGCACGTGATCCATGAGATAGCGCGCGCCCATGGGGCCGAACGTTTCCTCGTCCGAGACGCAGGTGAGCGTCAGCTTGCCCTGCCATTTCGTCTTGATCCGGCTGAGATAGTAATAGGTCATGATCGAGGCGGTCGTGCCCGCCTTCATATCGCATGAACCACGGCCATAGACCTTGCCGTCGGCAACAGCACCGCTCCACGGCCCGTGTGTCCAGCGCGTGTCGTTCTCGACCACGGGGAAGACATCGATATGGCCGTTGAGCACGAGATGCTTGCCCGGCGCCGCGCCCTCAACCGTGCCGACAACATTGGCCTGCAAGGGATCAGGATCGACCAGGCGAAAGGGCAGCTTTTTCGATTCGAGAAAGCGCGAAATATGCGCGACGCCCTTGCGCGTATCGCCCGGTGGATTGGGCGTGGGTGCGGCGACGAATTTCGAGAAAAATTCGACCAGCATGTCCTTGTCGCGCTCGATGCCGTCGAGCAATTCTTGCTTATCCGCGTTCATCCGCGCCATGTCGCTCTCCCTGGCCGTTTTCGCAAGCTTAGAAGCGCTTGGCCCCGCCGTCCACGGCGCGACCTAGGTCTCATACCCAGCCGGTATAGACCTTCATGCCGCGCTTTTTGATCTGGCCGCCGATGATCACGCGCTGGATTTCCGACGTCCCTTCCCATATGCGCTCGACGCGCATCTCACGGTACAGTCGCTCGACCGGATTTTCGCGCATATACCCGCGCCCGCCCAAGACCTGGACGGCCTTGTCCACGACTCGCCCCGCCATCTCGGATGCTTGGAGCTTGACCGCGCTCGCGCGCGCATGAACCAGCTTGGGATCGAGGCCGCGTGTCACCTCCCAACCCACGCGGTAGAGCATGGCCTTGGTTGCCATGATCTCGACCGCCATGTCGGCGAGCATGAATTCGACCGCCTGGAAGTCACGGATCGCCTTGCCAAATTGCACGCGCTCGGCGGCATGGGCATTGGCGATGTCGGCGGCGCGAATGGCCGCGCCAAGGCAACGCGCCGCGATCTCGAGTCGGGTTTCGATGAACCATTCCTTGGTCAGGTCGTAGCCGGCGCCGATCTCGCCGAGGATTTGCGAGCCGGGCAGTTCGACATTGCGGAAAACGATTTCCGCATGGCCTGAAACGGAATGGTGCGAGAACTTGGGCACGCGCTTGACTTCAACGCCGGGTCGATCCTTTTCGACCAGGAACACTGTCGGCTTTTTCGCATCACCATCCACATGGGCGTGAACGAGGATATAATCCGCGAGATTAAATCCGGTCACGAACCACTTCTCGCCGTTGAGCACCCAAATGCCGTCGCGCTTGACCGCCGTGGTCGCAACCGCCGTGGTATCGGAACCGGCGCCCGGCTCGGTGATGGCATAGCACGCGCGGCGCTCACCCTTGCACGATGGAATAAGATAGGTCTCGATCTGCTCCTTGGTGCCCGCGCGCAAGGGCACGGGCGGGCGCCACACCCCCGACCATAGACAACCCGTCGCGCGACCCAATTCCTCGTGGGCGACGATCTGCTGGAAGACATCGTAGCCCTGGCCGCCATGTTCCTTGGCATGGTTGTAGGCCCCGAGCTTCCAGCCCACGACCTCCTTCTTGAGCGCGCCCCAGGCCTGACTCGGCAGGCCGTCATTCTCCTCGCAGAGATTTTCGAGCGGATAGAGAATTGTCTCGGCGAAGGCCTTGGCTTTTTCCTGAATGGCCACGTCTTCGGGCCGCAAATTGAAATCCATCGAATACTCCCCGAGGTCAGCGCCGCGAATCTGGGCGCGGGCGTTATACTTCCTTACGCGGCACGACGATCGCATCGAGCGCCAGCGCGCCCCAAGCGCCCACGCGCAACGGATTGACGTCCATCTCGGCAATCAGATCGCCAAGCTCGCCCGCCAGCACCGAGAAACGCGCCAGGGTGTTCGCCACGGCAGCCAAATTGGCGGCCGGTTGTCCGCGTTTGCCATCGAGCAGGGGCCGGCATTTGAGCCGGCCCAGAATCCGGCGGCCCTCCGCCTCGTCGAAAGGCGGCAGGGCCAGTGCGCGATCGGCCAGGACCTCGATCAGCACGCCGCCGGCGCTAACCATGACAAGCGGGCCGAACTGGGCGTCGGAGATAATTCCGAGCGCGAGTTCGATGCCCGGCCCGGCCATCGCGGCGATCAGAACCTTGGGGCCGAGGCGAAGCGCCAGATCGTCGTACGCGGCCTTGAGCGCGGCCTCGTCGGCGAGGCCGAGCTTCACGCCGTGCCGTTCGGTTTTGTGCAGGATGCCGGGCATGGCGGTCTTGAGAACGACCGGATAGCCGAGCGACTCGGCCGCCCCGCGTACGCCGCTCCAGCTCGACGCCGCGTGATGGCGCGGCACGGGTACGGCGTAATCGGCCAGCAGGGCCAGGGCTTCCTCCTCTTCCAGCGAGCCGCCCTTGAGCAGACGCGCGCGCCACTTCGCCCGCGCCTCGGCCGGGGCCGCGGCCGGCGCAACCATGGGGGGCCGCGCGAGGAAATCCCGGAAATCCATAGCGCGGCGCACCGCGATCATCGTGTTGCGCGTGCCGTCGAGCACGGGGATACCGAGATTGGTCGCACGCAGGGCGATTTCGCCGTGAACGGTACCGCTATAATTCGTCGCCATGCATACTGGCTTGTCGGTGGTCGCGGCGACCTCCAGCGCGATCTCGATTTGACGCGGCGTGAACGATTCGCTCGAACGCATATCGCGCATGATGAAGCCAATCGCCGTGTCGGGATCGTGGATCAACGCCATGAGGCAATCGCGATAGACGTCCTCCCATCGGTTCATGCCGCCCCAGGCATCGACGGGGTTTTCCGCCGGCAAGCCCGGCGCCAAGGTCTTGCGCAAGACCTCGACCGCCTTTTCCCCGATCTGGGCGAAGGGCACGCCGATATCGCCAGCCAGATCGATGATCAGGCCCCGCTCGCCGCCCGAATCGCCGATCGCCGCCAAGCCGCCCGGCCCCAGGCGCCGACCGCGCGAAAGCAGCGTCAGGGTTTGCGCCATTTCGTACATGTCGTCCACGCGCAGCACGCCGTAGCGCGCAAATAGCGCCTCGTACGCCGCGTCATTGCCCGCGATCGCGCCCGAATGGCTGACGGCGAGGCGCGCGCTTTTCTCGGTGCGCCCGACCTTGATCGCGACGACAGGTATTTCCTTCTCGCGCGCGCGCGCAAGCGCCGAGCGAAAGCCCTCGGGATCGCGCACGGATTCCATGAACAGGGCGATCGTCGTGACCGAATCCTGCTCGAGCGCGAAGTGCATGTAATCGGCCATGGTGACATTCAGTTCCTGACCGCTCGAGATGACGTGCGAGAAGGCCAGGCGTTGGTCGCTCTGCGGGATGCAGCTGTACGCCATGCCTGAATGCGTGATGAGGAAAATACCGCCCTTGGCGATGCGCTCATCGGGCGCGTAGGGGTTGACCGAGATATTATCGGCCAAATTCAAATAGCCGAGGCAATTGGCACCGAGCAGCGGCACGTCGGCGTCGCGCACCAGCTTTTGGATGCGGCGGACGAGCGGGGGGTCGCTATCGCCATCAAGATAGGGGTTGTCGAAAATGGCGAGCGCGCGCGCCTTGCAGGCGATGGCGTCCTTGACCGCGTCTTCGAGCAGGCGCGCATTCACGCACAGCACCGCGAGATCGACGGCTTCGGGCAACGCGGCCAGCGAGGGGTAGCAACGCAGCCCCTCGATGTCCTCGTATTTCGGATTAACCGGATAGACCGCGCCCGAATAGCCGCAAAGCTTCACCGACTTGATCAGGCCGTGCCCCGGCATGCCGACACGCGTGCTGGCGCCGACAAAAGCCATGGATCTCGGCTTGAGCAAGGGATCGAGGCGATTTGCGACCATGGACGGCTCCTGAGGCGGGGTGACATGGGTACACGGGAAAAGCCATCCGCGTCCAGGACTTGAAGCAATCGATCGATCGTCCATCGGGGCCTGGCCGAACTCGATCGCGCATCCGTCATTGGGGAAGCCAAGGGTGTTTCCAGATCGACTCGCCATCGCGGCCCGCGGCATTTCGGCCACGAAATCCGCATCGTGCCGGCCGGAGCGCGACGCGGGGAATCGGACGCCATGCCCCTTCGCCCGAGCCGATGCCTCGCCTATAGTCGCGCGACGAGCACCGGGAGGACAACATGGCCGACGATGCGAACCGCTTGCGCGACGATTGCGATTTGGCTTGGACGACCTGGATGCGCCAGACGGGCGGCATGCAGCTCATGGTGCTGCGCGAGCGCGGCGCCGAGGATTTCGCGCGCTTCAAGATCGTCATTCTGGGCATGCACCAGGAAGGCCATTACATGGAGGGTTTGAAGAAGCTCGGCATCGGCGACGATCCGCCCGCCATCGCAGCGGCGAAGTACCATTATCTATCCAATTCCATCGGCGGACTGACGCTCGAATACGCCGAGGACGGACCGAAGAAGGCGTGGATTCGCTATACCCAACCAGCGATTTTCTATCATGGCCTGGGCCTCCTCGCCGTGCCGAGCAAGGTGCAGCGCGCCGTGTTCCAGGCTTGGCACGCCAAGAACGCCGAGTACATGAATTGCCCGCGCTTGGGTTATGTCTGCACCAAGTTCTATCAAGACGGCGAACCTTACGACGAAGGCTATTTCATCGAGTACGACCACGATATCGGCCCGGAATGGGCGGTGCGCTACATCCCCACGCGCCGCTCGCCCGAGTTCGATCCCGCCAAGACACCGAAGCTAGATGCCTCGATCTGGCCCGAGGCACGCTTGCTCAAGGCCAAGCGCAAATACGGCGGCGGCTATGTCCGCACCACCTTCGAGGCGATGTGGAGCGCGTATGGCCTGAAACCCGCGGCGCACATGATGGAGCAAGCCCTCTCCCTCGTGGCCGTGCAGTACGTCCATGAATTGAAGGCCCGGAAGGGCATCGCCGGCAACACGCTCGACGACGTGACGCGGTTCCTCACGACCATGTTGGCCGCGCGCGAAGACGAGGTGACGGTCGAGAAGCTCGGCAACAACCGCACCGCGCTCACGCTCAAGACCCTGAAGCCCTTCGATCCCGATTTCCCCGAGGAACTCAAGCGCGCCTATTTTGCCTTCCCCTTCATGTGTGCCCGCGTCATGAACGGACACATCCGCTTCACCCGGCGCACCGAGCTCGACAAGGGCGGGCGCAACTTGGAGCTGTGGGAGCTCGAGGACACCGGACGCTGGCTGTTCTGAGGACCGCCCGAGCGCGAAACCGGGCCGGGGCTTCGACCGCAAGCTTCGGATAGCGCGCCCGCGCGCCCGTGCCGCATTCTCCGCGACGCACAACGGAGAAAGGCGCCGACATGAATGCTCTTCGCTTGGGGCCCGTCGAATGGGCCCTGCTGGCGGCCCTGTCCGTGGTTTGGGGCGGCTCGTACTTTTTCGCCGAGGTGGCGCTCGGCGAGCTTGGTCCGCTCAGCGTGGTGTTCGGCCGGGTCGCGCTCGCAGCCATCGTGCTGCACGTGGCGGTGCGCGCCTCGGGCGAGACCATGGCGCGTCCGCCGCAACTCTGGCTCGGCTTTCTCGGCATGGGCGTGCTCAACAATTTCATCCCCTTCAATCTCATCGTCTGGGGCCAGACCGAAATCGCCGGCGCCCTGGCGGCCATTCTGAATGCGACGACGCCCCTATTCACCGTTCTGGTCGCCCATATGCTGACCCTCGACGAGACGCTGACGCGCGCCAAGGCGCTTGGCGTCGCCGCGGGCCTGGTTGGAGTCGTGGTCGTCGTGGGCCCCGACGCGCTCGCGGGACTGGCGCCCGGATTGGGCGATCGCGAGAATATCTGGCCCGCCCTCGCCCAACTCGCGTGCCTGGGCGCGGCAATTTCCTATGCCTTCGCGGGCGTATTCGGGCGGCGCTTTCGGGACACCCCGCCCCTCGTCACCGCATGTGGTCAGGTCACATGCTCGGGCGCGTTGATGGCGCCTGTCGCGCTCTTGATCGAGAAGCCTTATCTCGCCTGGCCGTTCTCGGGCGAAACCATTCTCGCCTTGGCCGGCCTCGGCGTGCTCTCGACGGCGCTCGCCTACTGGATGTTCTTCCGCATCCTGCGCGCGGCGGGAGCGACCAATTTGCTGCTGGTCACGTTCCTCATTCCCATTAGCGCCTTCCTGCTCGGCTATTTCATCCTGGGCGAGACGCTCTCGCCGCGGCATTTCGCCGGCATGGGCCTGATCGGCCTCGGCCTATCGGCGATCGACGGGCGGGTGTGGCGAAGGACGCCTTCCGTCTGAGACACCCGGCAACGAAGGCCGCGCCGCCACGGCATTTCCAGCAACAGTCTTCCGCGCTATCCTCAATCAATTAAAGCGGCTGTAAGCGATCGAGATCGCCGACGCCAAGCGCTCGCGTCGTTTTCACTTGGCCGACAATGGCCGCAATGCTAGCGATTCGACTCGCTTCGGTCACGTTGGGGACTTGAGCGGACATTAGGGCAAGGCAGCCGCACGCGTTAGTTTAGAGCGGAATGAACTCAGGATCGATTCGCCGAGTGGCGCGAATTGCTATAGGGGGCTGTGTCATGCGAAAGAGTGCCGAACGGGGGAAATTGGACTCGAGGAATCGGAACGGATGGCGCCTGGTCGCGGGATTGGCCGCAGCGACCGCCGTCAGCGCCTGCAGCGTCGCGGACCCGTTCATGGCCGATCGCGTCACGGTCACGACGGAGACGGCGAAGCTGCGAGACGACAATGCGCCGCCGCCGCCGGTCAATCTCGACACCTATCCCGAAAGCGGCTGCGTTTTCTACAAGGTAGCGCAAGGCGCAACCTGCGCGACCAGCAACGGCTAGCCTATCCTCATCGGACGGGACGACCCAGCCAAGCGAAAGGAGGCCCGCGATTTGCTGCAGAAGCATATTCTGCGCGTCTCCGATGAAATTTGCCGGGCGCATGAGGCGCGGATCTACGCCAGCGCCGCCTCGCTTAATTTCGGCTTCGCGACCACCGCTACCCTATTGGCAGGCGCGGCGGCCGTGGTCGGCGGCGAAGCAGCGAAAACGGCCCTGGCCGCAGCGGCAGCGACCGTCATCGGCACCCAGGGCCATTTAAACTCGGAATTCTATCAAAACCTGTTCGCCCACGCGATCGTGCAAAAAACGCGCGAGTTGCGGCAAACGGCGCTCGCCAAGATCTCTCTGAGGCAATCCGATGATATCGCCACATACGGCATCGACGATGCCGTGCGCGACACGGTCAATTACCACCTCAGTTGCTCGTTCTACGAGGGGGTGGTCGCACTCGCTGATTCCAAGACGCGCGGCGTCAAGTCCAAGGCCGACATCGACGCGGAAATCACCGACCTCAACACGCTGCGAATGAAATTGACCACCGATATGAATGAACAACTGACCAAAATGACGACGGCGGACGACGACGGCAAGAAGGCGTTCAAGGCCTCCGTCTCTGCACAGATTGGTCTGATCGACGCCGATATCCGCAAGCTCATCGTCTTACGCGCCAGCGCGCCATAGCGGGCCGCCACATGGAGGCTGCGGCGGCGCACGTCGCGTAGGCCGCGCGGAGCCGCCTTAGCGCTCCGCCATTTGGACGATCTCGATATCGGGATTGCCGGCGCCGCGGCTGAAGATGCCGTGCCCCGTGACCGCGAAGCCAAAGCGCTCGTAGAACGCCACGGCGTTGCGCGTGGCCTCGATTCGGAGCTTGCCCGCATGTCCCTTGCGCGCCTCGACCAAGCCCAATTCCATGAGGCGCCGGCCGAGGCCCCGCCGTGCTATTTCGGGCAGGATGAACAGGCGCGTGACCTCGCCCGGCACCGAATCAACGAAGCCGACGAGCCGCCCATCGAGTTCCGCGACGTGCATGCGGCCGAGCGCGATGGCGGCGCGGTAATACGAGGCGTCGCGTCCGCGCGTCCAACCCTCGATTTGCGCGCCGCTGTAATGGCCGCGCGCCAGGCCCTCGACCGAAAGCTGCGTCACCTCGACGATGGCCGCGGCATCCTCGGCCCGCGCGGGCCGGAGCGTGAAATCTCCGAGCGCGAAATTCCCGCGTGCAGAACCCATGGTCACGAGGCGCGCGGTACCTTCTTGGCCGCCGCCGCGCGCAAGGAAGCGGTCGCCGCCCCGTCCACCGCGCGCGCCGCCATATCGATCGCCACGCCGTATTGCGCGCGCGCGGCTTCCACCGAGACCTTGCCATCGAGCACGTCGTCGAGCACGCGTTCGGGGGCGCGCTCGGCGGGCGCGCCATAGCCGCCGCCGCCCGGCGTGATCATCGACACCACATCGCCCGCGCGAATGCTGAGATTCGTGGCCTTGGACTTGAGACGATCGATCTTGCCGTCCGCGCGCACAATCGTGTGCTGGCCGAGGCCCGCGGGTCCGCCGCCCAAAACGCCCTTGGGCGCGAACTTCGAAACCTCGGAGCGGTTGGTGCAATAGCCTTCGCCGTGCAGGTAGCGCGTGTCGCGCCGGATGCCGACCCCGCCCCGGTTTTTCCCCGGCCCGCCCGAATCCCGCGCGAGCTCGTAGCGCTCGACCCGCAAGGGGTATTCGAGTTCGACCGCCTCGATGGGCGTGTCGAAGCAATTGCCCATGAGGCCGTAGGTCGCATCGAGACCGTCCACGTCGCGCGTGCCGCCCCAGCCGCCGCCGAAGATCTCATAGGCAACGAAGGGCCGATCGGAATTGGGCTCGCGACCATTGACCGCGAAGGAGGTGATGCAGGCATGGCACGAACCGGCTTGGTCGGCACCGCGCGCCTTGTTGAACGCGAGGATGATGGTATCCGCGATACGCTCGAGGGTTTGAAAGCGCCCCGACAGGGGCGCCGGCGCAATCGGCTTCACCACCGAGCCCTCGGGCAGCACGAGCGTGATCGGCCGGTAGCAACCCTCGTTCTGCAGGATCGCCGGATTGGTCATGTAGCGCACGCCGCAGAACACGGCCGAGTGCACCGAGGATAGCGCGCAGTTGAACGGTCCCTTGATCTGCTTGCTCGTGCCCGCGAAATCGACCTCGACATTGCCGTCCTTAAGCGTGACGGTCACGGCGATGCGCACCGGATCGTCGCCGATGCCATCGTCGTCGAGGAAGCCCTCGGCCGAATAGCTGCCGTTCGGCATGCGGCGCAAATCCTCGCGCATGAGCGCCTCTGAACGGTCGAGGAGCGCCGAGACGATGGATTTCAGCGCCTTGTTACCGTGCTTTTCGGCCAGTTCCCGGTAACGCCGCTCACCCACGTTCACCGCGGCGATTTCCGCACGGATATCGCCGAGCGTCTTGGACGGCACGCGGATATTGGCGCCGATCATTTCCATGATCTCGGGCACGATCTTGCCCCGCCGGTAGAGCTTCAGCGGCGGAATCATGATGCCTTCCTCGAACACATCCCGCGCGTCGGTCGAGACGCTGCCCGGCGAGCGGCCGCCGACATCGATCTGATGGCCGAGAGCACCGGTAATCGCGACCAGCTCGCGCTGATGGAACACCGGCTTGAAGATCATGATGTCGGGATGGTGCGTGCCGCCCATATAGGGATGGTTCATGATCACGACATCGCCGGGATCGAGCGTGAAATCGCGAGCGACCTGCCGCGCGGCGAGCGAGAGCGAGCCTTGGTGCGACGGCACGTGATCGGCCTGGCCGATGAGCTGGCCTTGAGGGTCGAAGATCGCGGTCGAGCAATCGAGGCTCTCTCGCAAGATCGTCGAGTACGCGGCGCGGCGCAGCGTCGTGCACATCTCGCGCACGCTCGACACCAGATAATTGCCGACGACCTCAAGGCTGACCGGATCGACGTTCGCGCGCATGTCGTCTCCTAGCTCCGCGCCGCTAGTGCGGGCACGGCGATATGCAGATTGCCGAATTTGTCGAGCGTCAGATTGTGGCGCGGGTAAACGACGATGGTCGCCCCCGCCTCCTCGATAATCGCGGGCCCGGCGATCTTGTGGCCAGGGGCCAGCGTGTCACGCTCGTACACCTTGCACGCCCGCCAGCCATCGCCGAAATAGGCCTTGCGCGTGGCTTTGGCCATGGCCTTGGCAGTGCGCTTTTTGGCCGGCAGGGGTTCGATCTTGGCCTTCTTGATGACGCCCGTGCCGGTCACGCGCAAATTGACCATCTCGACCGCCTCCTTCGGCGCGGACTGGCCATAGGCGGAGTGATGGGCGGCGTGAAAGGCGGCGGCGAGCGAGGCCAGGCCCTTCGCCGTCAGCTTGCCGTTCGGCACGGCCACGCGAATCTCGTAGGCCTGGCCGCGATAGCGCATGTCGCAGGCGCGCTCGACCACGACTTCGTTCCCCGCGAAGCCCTCGGCCTTGAGTTGCGCGACCAAAGGCCCCCCGAGTCCGTCGAACAGCTTGGTCACGTCCTCAGCCTTGGCGGTCGCGGGATCCATGAGGCGCGTGGTCGCGCGGGTATATTTTACGTCGGTCAGCAACATGCCGAAGGCCGAGAGCACGCTTGGATTGCGCGGCACGAAGATGCGGCGCATGCGCAAATCCTCGGCGATGAGTCCGGCATAGAGCGAGCCCGCACCGCCGAAGGGCAACAGCGCGAATTCGCGCGGGTCGTGACCGCGCGCAACCGACACCTCGCGCGTGCCTGCGGCCATGTTGGCGACCTGGACTTGAACGACCGCCCAGGCCGCTTCGGCCTCGCCGAGACCCAAGGGCTCGCCGACATGCGTGCGCACCGCCCGCTTCGCTGCCGCGACGTCGAGCGACATCTCGCCGCCGACGAAATATCCGGGATCGATATAGCCGAGCGCCACCGCGGCATCTGTGCTGGTGCACAGCGTGCCGCCGCGCCCGTAGCATGCGGGGCCCGGCACCGCGCCGGCGCTTTCCGGACCGACCTTGAGCGCGCCGAGCGCCACGCGTGCGATCGAGCCGCCACCCGCGCCGATGGTATGGACATCGACCTGCGGCACCTTGACCGGATAGCCGCCGAGGCGCCCTTCAGAGCTGAGTGCGACCTTGCCGTCCTCGACCAGCGAGATGTCGAGCGAGGTGCCGCCCATGTCGAGAGCGATAATCTTGTTCACTCCCGCCGCCTTGGCGACGCCGGCGGCGCCCACCACACCGCCCGCGGGCCCCGAAAGCAGAGTATTCACGGGCATTTCCCGCGTCGTCGCCGTGCCCATCAAGCCGCCGTTCGATTGCAGGATGCGCAAGCCCGAGAGACAGCCGAGCTCGCCGAGCAATTCCTCGAGCCGGCGAACGAGTTGATGCACCTTGGGCATCACGGTCGCGTTCATCACCGTCGTCGCGGTGCGCTCGTACTCGCGGAACTCGGGGCTGACATCGGAGGAGATCGTGACATGAAGCCCTGGCGCGGCCTTCAGGATCGCCGCTTTCACGCGCCGTTCGTGCTCGGGCGCAAGGAACGAAAAGATCAACGTGACGGCGACGGCCTCGGCGCCGGAGGATGCCACCTCGCGTGCGACGCGCGCGAGATCATCCTCGTCCAAGGGCACGACCGTCTCGCCCTTCGAACCGATGCGCTCCTTGACCTCGAAGCGCCTTCGCCCGGGTACCAGGGGGCGAGGTTTCTGCAAGGCCAAATCGAACAGGCGGTGGCGCCACATGCGCGCGATTTCAAGCACGTCCTTGGTGCCCATGGTCGCAACGAGCGCCGTGGTCGCGCCCTTGTTCTCGAGAATCGCGTTGGTCGCGATCGTCGTGCCGTAAATAAACCGGGCGATGTCCGACGGCTTCACGCCGTGCCGATCGCGCAGACGCTCGATGCCGTGACGCGCGGCCTGGGCCGGATCGGAAGGCACGGACGGTACCTTGAAGGTAATGAGCCGTCCGGTCTTTGCGTGCAGCGCGACCACGTCCGTGAACGTGCCACCGGTATCAACGCCGAGATAGTACATCGTCCCCCCTATCGCCCTCCACCCGAGCGCGGCGAACGATAGAGACGCTGCGCAGGCGCGGCAAGACGGCATTCCTACCGACTGCACCGTACGCTAGTATCGATCTTCGGCAATTGCCATTCGATAGAGCAAGCGCGCGCATCCATGTCCGCCGCCCCCCGAGATTTCGCGCACGCGCGCCATTTCGCGGGCGCGCGACGCGCCCTGGCCGAAGCCCAATCCCTTCCGCCTTGGACGCACACCGACCCGCGATTTTTCGCGCGCGAGATGGAACGCATCTTTCGCCGCCATTGGCTGTTCGCGGGCGATGCCGATCGGATATCCAAGCCGGGCGATTGGTGGAGCACCGCGCTCGCGGGCGTTCCGGTCCTGCTCGCGCGCGGGCGCGACGGCGAGGTCCGCGCCTTCGCCAATACCTGCCGCCATCGCGGCTGCCGTCTCGTGCCGCCGGGCGAGGGCAATGCCCGGGCCTTCAAATGCGGCTATCACGGCTGGATTTACAATCTCGACGGCGCGCTCGCCGGCGCGCCGCAGATGGACCATTCGAAGGATTTCGACAAATCCGCATATGGCCTCGCTCCCATTCGCGCGGCGCTCTGGGGCAAGTTCGTATTCCTGTGCTTCGACAAGAACGCGCCGCCGTTCGAGGAGACGCAGGGCGGCTTTCTTCGGATGTTCCAGGGCTACGAACTCGACCGCATGGTCACCGCGCGCCGCGCGCGAATCCGCGTTCGCTGCAATTGGAAGATCTATGCGGAAAACCTGATGGAGTCCTATCACATCCCCTACGTCCACGCGGCTTCGATCGCGGGTAATGATTTCGATCCCGGCATGGAGGCGCTCGCGGGCAAAAGCGGAGGGCTCTACGGCCGCACGCCGGGCCAGCCGGTTTGGCTCGATTTCGGCCCCAGCCACGCCGCCATCATCTCGCGCCACGCGGGCTCGAACGCCATTCTGCCCGGAACGGCCGGCCTTCCGGCCATGCCGGGGTTGTCGAATGTCGCGGCGGAAGGCTCATATTTCGCCTATCCCTTTCCATGCGCCCTCATTGCCGGAAATATCGATTGCCTCTGGACTGTCGGCATCAATCCCCTGTCGCCCGGCGAAACCGAACTCACCCTTGCCCATCACTTTCACGAGGAGAGTCTGGCGCGCGCGGATTTCGCCGAATTGTCCCAGGCCTATTACCGCCGCCTCGACGCGGCAACCGCCGAGGACGTAGTCATCACCGAGGAGCAGCAGCGGGGCCTTGCTTCGCCCTATGCCCAGCCGGGGCGGCTATCGCACATGGAGCCGGTGGTTCACGAGTTCCGGCGCTGGATTGCCGGTCAGGTCGCGGACTAGGCGCGCCGTATTGCGCGGCGCTCGAAGCTGGGCCAAGATTTGCGCTTGCGCCTCAGGGATTCGGGGGTACGTCATGGATGGCTTTGTTTCGCGCACCGACGTGATCGACACCAAGGATTTGAAGGCGCTGTCCAAGCGTTCGGATGCCAAGGGCTTGGCGCAGCTTTCCGGTCATCTGGGCGCACTCGCCGCGACCGGGTATCTCTTGTGGGCGACATGGGGCAGCTGGTGGGGCGTGCCCGTGTTTGCCCTCCACGGCTATCTCATCAATTGCCTGTTCGCGACGCAACACGAGTGCAATCACCAGACGGCTTTTCGTTCGCGCTGGTTGAACGACGCGACGCGCGCCTTTACGGCCTTCACGCAGATTTATCCCGCCTGGTGGGAAGCATGGTTTCATTTCGCCCATCACCGCCACACCGGCGACTGGACCAAAGACGCCGAGCTTTTGCAGCGCGGCAAATACACGCTCGGCAATTACTTCTATTATCTCTCGGGGGTCGGCTATTGGTATGGTCGGATACGCATCTTCCTGCGCATGGCCGCCGGGATCATTCCGGCCAATTCCTGGTGGCTGAGCGAGCGCCAGCGGCGCTTTGTGATCTGGGAACACCGTGCGCACCTGGCCGGTTACATCGCCCTCGCCGCGCTCTCGGTCGCGGCCGATAGCGCGCTGGCGCTGCAACTTTGGCTCGCACCCATGTTGCTGACCAAGCCCCTCCATCAATTGCAGAACCTGGGCGAGCATCTGGGCCTCGAGGACGGAGGTCTAGACACCACCAAGAACACGCGCACCCTCATCGTTCCGGCATTCGTGCGTTGGGCGCTGTGGAACATGCCGTATCATTCGGCGCATCACACATTTCCGGGCGTGCCATTCCATCAATTGCCGGCGCTGCATCGCGCAATCGAGAAAAAACTCGGGCGCAAGCTGCCCAATGCCGGATATTTCGAGACCGTTTGCGCGGTGGTGCGCCAAGCCCGGCGCGGGCCCGAAGGCTCCTGGACCCTGCCCTTCGCCGCCGGCGGCGCCCGGCCCGAAGGCCCCGTCGCCGCCGAGTAGTTCACCCCGCGGCATATTCCCGCCAGCCCTTGCGGCGCAATTCGCACGCCGGACATTGGCCGCAACCATGTCCCCAAGGATGCAACGTCGCCCGATCGCCGAGATAGCAGCTGTGCGTCTCGACGCGGATAAGCTCGACGAGGGGCTTGCCGCCCAATTCCTCCGCCAGGCGCCAAGTCGCGGCCTTGTCCCGCCACATGAGGGGCGTGTGCAGCGTCATGCGCCGGCCGAGGCCCAGGCTAAGCGCGGCCTGGAGCGCCTTGATGGTGTCGTCCCGGCAATCGGGATAGCCCGAGTAATCGGTTTCGCACATGCCGCCGACGATATTGCGGATGCCGCGCCGATAGGCGATTGCCGCCGCATAAACGAAAAACAGAAGATTGCGCCCAGGCACGAAGGTCGAAGGCAGGCCTGCATCCGTCATGCGGATTGCCGACTCGCGCGTCAGCGCGGTGTCGGATATCGCGGCAAGATTGGACAGATCGACAAGGTGATCCTCGCCCAGGCGATCCGCCCAATCACCCCAACTCGCTCCGTGCGCGCGCAATGCCTGGCGCACCGTGCGCTGGCAATCGAGCTCCACCCGGTGGCGCTGGCGGTAATCGAAGGCGAGCGTCTCGACGCGATCGTAGCGCGCCAGCGCCCAAGCCAGACACGTCGCCGAATCCTGACCGCCCGAGAACAATACGAGCGCGGCCCGCCCTGCCGCCTTGTCCGCGTCGTCCGCCGCCGTCACCATGTCCGCCTTTCCCCATGCCCCGTCCCGGGGCGACCCACCCGATACTTTGCGCCCGAACCGGGCCTATAGTCTGCCCAAGCTACACAAGCGAGGACCGCCATGCCAAAGCTCGATATCTATCAATCCCTGTGGGCGATGGAGCTTCGCCGCCCGGACGGCAAGGAGCACAGCCTCGAAAAGAAATTCGAGATGATCTCCGAAGCCGGTTACAAGGGTGTGTGCATCGATCTCGGCGCGGGCGATCTCGATTTTGCGCACAAGGCGAGCCCGCTCATTCGCAAATACGATCTCGGCTGCCTCTTGAACGCTTTCCCGCGCACCATCGACGACCTTCTGCCGGTCATCCGCTTCGCCAAGGATCACGGCTCGCAATTCGTCAATCTGATCGACCAGATGATGCCGATTTCAGTCGACGGCATGATCGCGGTCGTGCGCGAACGCTTGGCGATGGGTCGGCGCGAGGGCATGCCCATCCTCTACGAAACCCACCGCAACTGCCTGACCAATGATCTGTTCGACACGCTGCGCCTGGTCGATGCCGTTCCGGACTTGCGCCTGTGCGCCGATCTGTCGCATTTCCTGGTGGACCGGGAATTCCGCTATCCCGTGTCGGAGGACGACCACAAGCTCATGTACCGCATCCTCGACCGCTGCGATTCCTTCCAGGGTCGCGTGGCCAGCCGCGAGCAGGTTCAAGTGCAGGTCACCTTTCCGCAACACCAGAAATGGTTCGACGTTTTTGCCCATTGGTGGGAATACGGCATGCGCGGCTGGCTGAAGCGCGCCAAAGCCAACGACACGTTGATTTTCCTTTGCGAGCTGGGGCCGCCCGAATACGGCATCACCGGCAAGGACGGCTACGAACTGTCGGACCGCTGGGAGGATGCCCTCATCATTCGAAAGCGCGTCGAGGACATCTGGGCCAAGCTCTTAAGGGAACGCTCCTAGGCCCCGACCGGACATTCCCCTCCCACGCCCTCCTGGGCTAAACTCGGCGCGCGGCAAATCTAGGAAGACGATGCTCCAGGCGAACGACATGTTCGACCCAAGACTTTACGAGCGGACCTTGCGTGCGCCGCTCGAGGCCGAGACACTGGCGCCGTGGTGCTACACCTCGGACGCATGGTACGCGCGCGAGGTCGAGCGCATCTTCATGCGTTCGTGGAATCTCATCGGCCGCGTCGAGCGCGTGCCCCGTCCCGGCGATTTCATAACCGTGGAATATGCCGGCGCCGCCATCATCGTCGTGCGCGGGCGCGACAATGCCATTCGCGCCTTCGCCAATTCCTGCCGCCATCGCGGCGCGCGCCTGCTCGATGGCGAGGGCAATTGCAAGCTGGCCATCAAATGCCCCTATCACTCGTGGGTTTACAATCTCGACGGCGCGCTCGCGGGCTGCGACGGCATGGAGGACACGCGCGATTTCGACCGCGCGCACCATGGCTTGAAGCCGGTGCGCATCGAGAATTGGGCGGGGTTCCTGTTCGTCAATTTCTCCCCGGACGCGCCGGATTTGCGCACCTGGCTCGGCGAGATTTGGGACACGGTCGCGCCGTACAAGCCCGAGGATATGGTTTGTACGCGGCGCAAGGAATACGAGGTCGCGTGCAATTGGAAGCTCTACGTCGAGAATTTCAACGATCTCGGCCATATCAAGACCGTGCACAAATCCTCGCTCGAATTGTTGCGGCAGAAATACACCCGGCCGTGCGAATTCGAGCCTCGCAGCGGCCAGGGCTTCACCGCCTGGGTCGAGCATGACGGCACGAGGACCTTGCTCAACGGCGTGGACGGGCCCAGGGGATTCGACGATTTGCCGACCCTTTCGGGCCGCGCAAGGCATGGCAGTTTCTATGCGACGGTCTTTCCGCTTGCCGCATTTGGCTTTTGCGTCGATTCGGCGTGGTCCTTGGAGATATACCCGCTCGGCCCCTCGCGCATGAAGCTCGTCGTCAGCTCGCTGTTCCACAAGGACGCGCCGGCGCGCCCCGATTTCGACGCGATCGCCGCGCGCTATTATGCGCGCATGGATGTCGCCGTGCCGGAGGACAACGCGATCAACGAAGCCGTGCAGAATGGCCTTGCCGGCGCGGGAGCCGGCACCGGACGTGTTGGCGACCAGGAAATCGCGGTGAACTGGTTGAACCGCTGGTGGCTTGAGCGCACCCTCGGTCTGAATCAGGGAGGAACGAAGAATGATCGTGCCACATAATCTTCTGGATCCCGGAAATTTCACTGCCGTCCGCCGCCCGGCCTTGGAGGCCGAGACTCTTCCGGCGTGGTGCTACACGTCGAAGGAATGGTTCGATTTGGAAATGGCACGGATCATCCGGCCGGCCTGGGGCTATATCGGCCACACCAATCGCGTGCCGAGCGCCGGCGACTATCTGGCCTTCGACTATGCGGGCCATCCGCTTATCGTCGTGCGCGGGCGCGACGGCCAGGTGCGTGCCTTCGCCAATACCTGCCGTCACAGAGGCGTGGAATTGGTCGTCAAGGGCGAAGGCAATCTGCGCGGCGCGATCAAATGCCAGTATCACGGTTGGGTTTACGGCCTCGACGGCGCGCTCTCGGGCGCGGCAGGCATGGAAGAGACGAAGAATTTTGACCGGCGCAATTACGGCCTGGCGCGCGTGCGTCTCGAAACCCTGGGCGAGTTCATGTTCGTCAACCCATCGGGCGACGCGCCCAGTCTCAAGGAATGGCTGGGCGGGCTATGGGACGAACTGCAAGCCTACGACCCGAACGGTCTCGTGGTCACGCGGCGGCGCAGCTACGACCTCGACTGCAATTGGAAAGTTCTAGTCGAGAATTTCAACGACGAAGGCCATATCCGAACAGTGCACAAATCCTCCCTACTCGACATTACCGAGAAGTACGCCGCGCCCGCGCTCTACGAATCGGGCCCCGGGCATTGGCTGACATCGTTCTGCGAGCACACGGGCACGCGCACGCTCATCGGCGGGGTCGATGGCCCGAAGGGCTTCGAAGCCCTGCCGAGCCTGCGTGGCCGCTATGTTCACGGCAGCTACCACCCGACGATCTATCCCCATGCCTGCTTCGGATTCTGCATCGATGGCGGCTGGGCGCTCGAAGTCTTGCCGATCGCGGCCAACAAGACCAAATTAACGGTGAATGTTTTCTTCCATAAGGACGCGCTCGCCCGGCCCGATTTCGCGGACGTGGCGCAGCGCTATTACCACCGCTTCAACGTCTCGACCGACGAGGACAATGTGATTCACGAGGCGCTCCAACGCGGCTATGACTCGCCCGAGTGCCGGCCCGGCCGGCTCGGCATCGAGGAAGCGGGCATCAATCAGCTGCAAAATTGGTGGCTCGACCGGATCTTCATCGGCCCCGTCAAGGACAGCCGGTCCGATGCCCGCGCCGCATGAGATGCTCGATCCCGCCGCCTTCGACAAGGTCTGGCGGCCCTATCTAGAAGCCGAAGCCCTGCCGCCGTGGTGCTACACCTCGCCCGAGTGGTACGCGCTCGAGGTCGAGCGCCTGTTCATGAAGTCGTGGAATCTGATCGGCCATGCCAGCCGCATTCCCGAGGCCGGCGATTACTTCACCCTCGATTTCGTCGGCATTCCGCTCATCGTGCTGCGCGACCGCGACGGCACGGTCCGCGCCTTCGCCAATTCCTGCCGCCATCGCGGCGCGCAAATGCTCGTCGGCGAGGGCAATTGCAAGGGCGGAATCAAGTGCCCCTATCACGGTTGGGTTTACGCGCCCGATGGCCGGCTGACGGGCGCGCCCGGCATGGAGGATTGCCGCGATTTCAACAAGGCGAATTGGGGTCTGAAGCCAGTCCGTCTTCAAATTTGGGGCGGTTTTCTGTTCGCGACCTTCGATCCGGACACCGTGCCACTCGCCGAATGGCTCGGCGACGCCGCGGAGTTCGCCAAGCCTTACGGCATCGACAGGCTGAAGGTCACACGCCGCGAGGTTTACGACGTCAAGTGCAATTGGAAGCTCTACGCCGAGAACTTCAAGGACAACAGCCACATCAAGACGGTGCACGTGAACACGCTGTACCGCCAGGTGCTCAATTACACCGGCCCGCTGCAATATCTAGGCGAGCGCGGCGAGTGGTACGGCGCCTTCCTGCCTCACGAGGGCACGCGCACCATCCTCGATGGCGTCGGCAAGGATAAGACCGCGCCCGGTGTGAAGGGCTTCCCCGCCATCCGTGAATTCGCGACCGGCGCGATCCAGGAGGGCAGCTTCTATCCCTCGATCTATCCCGGCACCTGCATTGGCCTGTGCATCGACAGCGCCTGGTTTCTCGAAATCCTGCCGCGCGGCCCCGATCGGATGACGCTGGCGGTCAATTTATGCTTCCACGAGGAGACCGTGGCACGGCCCGATTTCGAGGAAATCGCCGATCTTTACTACAAGCGCATGGCCATCGCGGTGCCCGAGGACAATGAAGCGAACGAAAACATGCAGATCGGCCTAAGCGCGGCGCACAGCCAGTCCGGTCGCATGGGACACATGGAGTTGGCGGTCTCGCACATGAACCAGGCCTGGGTTTCCAAAGTCCTGGGTCGGAAATTCACGCGTCGGCTCGACGGCGCCTATTCGGTTGTTTGATTCCAGTTCGGCCGTTTGATTTTGAGTCCTATGCGGCTGCCTTCGCGGCTTCGGCGTAGGCCGACAGGGTCTGCTCGACATCCGCATCGGTATGGGCCAGCGAGACGTAATATTTCGTGGCGCCCTTGAGTATGCCCATGCGGCGCAGCACCGCATCGAAACGGGCGAGACGCGCCTTGTCCCCGCCCGCAACCGACCAGTAATCGACGATGGGCTTGTCGGTAAACACGATGTCAAACAGCGCACCCTCGCCCGTGACCTGGGCGACCGCGCCCGCATCCTTCAGCGCTTTCCGCAAGCCCTCCATCAGCCGTCCGCCAGTCGCGAAAATGCGCTCATAGGCGCCGGGGCGTTTCAAGATCGCAAGCGTGGCGAGTCCCGCCTGGGCCGCGATGGGATTGCCCGACAACGTGCCGATTTGCGGCATGAAGCCCGCATCACCCACGGCCGCGCGGTCGAAATGCGCCATGATATCGGCGCGCCCCGCCAAGGCCGCGAGCGGAAAACCGCCGCCGATGATCTTGCCCAGCGTGCACATATCGGGCACCACGCCGTAAAACTCCTGCGCTCCGCCATAGGCGAAGCGAAACCCGGTCACGATCTCGTCGAACACCAAGGGCACGCCCGCGCGCTTGGTGGCCTCGCGCAGACCCTGGAGGAATCCGGGGCGGGGCGAAATCACGCGCTGAAACGGCTCGACGATCACGCCCGCGAGTTCGTGCTTGTGGCGTTCGATAAGCGCGGTGGCGGCATCGAGATCGTTGAAGGGGGCGATCAGGATCTGATCGCCGACGGCCGCGGGGATGCCCGCCGAATCCGCCGTGGGTCCGGCATCGTTGCGCCTGCTCGTCGGCGCCAGGCTTTGGAGCGAATAATCGCTCATGCCGTGATAGCCGCCCTCGAACTTGAGAATCTTCGCGCGCTTGGTGAAGGCGCGCACCGCGCGCATCGCATAGGCCGTCGCCTCGGATCCGCTAGAGGTGTAGCGCAGCTTCTCCGCGCAGGGCACGGCCTCGATGATGGCCTCGGCCAGAAGGATGCCCGCGTCGTTATTGGCGAAGAATGTGGTACCCCGGTCGATGCGCGCATGCACGGCGGCAAGCACCTCGGGGTGGCCGTGGCCGACCAGCATGGGGCCCGAGCCCAGAAGGAAATCGACGTATTCCCGCCCATCGGCGTCGCGCACCCGCCCGGCATGGCCGTCCGTGATCACGAGGTCCGGCCCCATATTGCCGAAGCTGCCGCCCGCCAGTACGTTCTTGGCCTTCTCGACCAATTGGGCCTGATCCAGTTTTGCTGCCATACCGGCCATGTTCGCCTCCCCTTGGCGCGATCAGTTAGGTGAAGATACGGGGCGCGATCATACTGGGCCGGCCGGTGGCTGTCGCGCCCCGCCTCGACTTAGGATCGGCGGCAAGTTATGAAAATCGAGCGACGGCGGCGGTTCTTGGTGCCGGCCATCTCGGGGAAGCCATGGCGGCCAACGTACTCGGAGAAGCATTCCCATCGGACCAGTTCGCGGGGGTAATGCGGCCCATCGGCGAAGCGTTCACGCCGCCGCCCTGGTACTACACCAGCCAATCCTGGTTCGACGCCGAAGTCGAACACATTTTCGCCCGAGTTTGGAACTGCATCGGACGCGTCGAACGCATCCCGGCGCCGGGCGATTATTTCACCATCGAACTCGCGGGCCACCCCGTGCTCGTCGTGCACGGCGCGGATTCGGTCATTCGCGCTTTCGTCAATTCCTGTCCGGACCGCCCGGCACGTTTGCGCGACGGGGCGGGCCACGCAGATACGATGCCCTGCCCGCATTGCGGCCGGACCTTCGCGCTCGACGGCACGGGCGCGGACGGCGGACGCGGCTTGACCGCGCTGCGTTGCGCCTCGGCGCACGGCTTCCTGTTCGTCAATCTCGATTCCGAAAGTGGCACGCTTGCCGAATATCTCGGTGATTTCGACACCGTCTTTGCCCCCTATGACCTCGCGAACATGGTGTGCATGCGCCGCACCGAGTTCGAATGCGCCTGCAATTGGAAAGCCTCGGCCGAGGTCTTCATGGAGTATTACCACACCCACATGGTCCACCCTCTTTCCCTCGGCACGGTCGAGCGGCTTGCCAACCCGCCCGAAGACGTGCGCGGCAATTTCGTGACCATGTTTTCAGACCATTCGGGTACGCGCGCGCTCATCGCCGGACGCGGCCACGCGCCCTTCCCGCCCATCGCCACCCTGACCGGGCGCGCCAAGGCGGGCACGCGATTCTCGCTCATCTACCCAGGCTTTGCGCTGGGCTGCACGATCGACGCCATGTGGTTCATCGAGAGTTACCCCGTCAGCCCCGGGCGAACGAAATACGCCATCGGCGGATGTTTTCCGCGCAAGACGACCGCACGCGGCGATTACGACGCCTTGGCGCCGGGATATTTCGAGCGCTGGGAAACCGCGGCGCGCGAGGACAACGACGCCCTTGAACGCCAGCACAAAGGCTTGCTTTCGCCATACGCCCTACCCGGCCGCATCCAACCGGCCCTCGAATCCATCGTCCCCATTCTCGGACGCTGGGTCGCCGAGCGCGTGCTCTCCAACCCCTAGATGAAATCGCGAGAGGAAAGTAGATCATGGGCTTCGACGAGAAAATCGACCGCAGCGGCGTGACCTCGAGCTGCACGGACCTGCTCAAGTTCCAAGCCATGTTCCACCGCCATTTCGCTGGCGGTCCCGTCGCCGCGTTCGGGCCCAAGGGCGAAGACACGGTGCTCAAGGGCCTGAACAGCTATGGCCGCTACCGGGCCGATCTGATCAAGGACAAGATCAAGAAGAAAAAGGCCAAGCTCACGGCCCGCACGCTGATCGAGCAGTGGGACATGGCGGATATGCACATGCTGAGCGAAACCGGCTCGGGTCGCATCGAGGGCTCGGAGCGGACGGCAACGGTGACGATCCACGATTCGCCCGATTGGTCGCGCTGGCGCGAATACGATAACGGAGTCGCGCTTGCGCGCCTCTATTACGCTGGCGTGCTGCCTGGCATCGCGCGGGGCCTAGGCGTGAAAGTCGCCTTCGACGCGAAAGCGCTCGATCTCAAGCGCCCGTGGTCGATGACATGGACCGTGCCGGGCGCGCAGGAAAAGAACCACGGCCCCATCCATTCCAAGCTGTTCGACCGAACCAAGGAATCGATCGAGGTCGCGCGGCGCACCTCGATGAACAACGGCGCGCTCTATTATTTTTGCGCCGACGAGGAAACCAAGGTGTTCGACATGCAGGGCGAGGCGGCCTTGCGCGAACAGGTGCGCGCGCTCGCGATCGAACGCGCCTCGCGCCAGAAAAAGGCGCACACGGCGGCGGGATGGGAATTGAACGTAAAGACACTCATGGACCACTGGGACGGCCAGCTCATCTCGATCTGGAAGTTCAAGAAGGGCTTGCTGAACGAAGGCACCTGGCACCAAGACTGCACCGAATGTCCCTATGCCTCGGCATGGCAGGGCCTCGGCAAGCGCGCGCTCGATCTCGGCTATCTCTACGACTACGAATTGCACCCGACCTATTACCGGCATTATCACCCGGACATGGTCGTCCAGTTCGAGGCCATCAAGACGCGTGGCGATTCGATGTGCAAGTTCCGCGTTTCCCAGCCCGGACGGCAAAAGAACTCGGACCCGGCGTTCAAGGGCTATACGGGCAAGGACGTATAAGCGTGGGAATCCAGCCGGCAGATTTTGCCCGAGCGCAATACGCGGGCGCCATGCGCCCTCCGGCCGAGGCGGAAAGCCTGCCGAGCTGGGCCTATACGGATGCCGCCTTTCTCGACCGCGAGCGCGAGCGCCTGTTCCGCGCGCATTGGCTGTGCATCGGGCGCGAGGATCAAGTGGCAAGGCCCGGCGACTACATGACGCGCGAGATCGCGGGCGCCTCGCTCATCGTGGCGCGCGGGCGCGACGGCGCGGTGCGCGCTTTCCACAATGCCTGCCGGCATCGGGGCGCGCGCCTGCTTGAGGGCGAGGGAAGCTGCAAGGCCATATCCTGCCCCTATCATGCCTGGGTGTACGGCCTCGACGGCACGCTCGTCGGCGCCCCGGACACGGAGGCGACCGTCGGCTTCGAGAAGGCGGCGCACGGCTTGGCGCCCGCACGCCTCGAGAGCTGGGCCGGATTCCTGTTCGTCAATCTCGACGGCCGCGCCAAGCCATTGGCCGAGCATCTCGGTGATTGCCCCGCGTTTCACGCGCCCTGGTCGCTCAAGGACATGGTGGTCACGCGCCGCGATGTCTTCGAGGTGAATTGCAACTGGAAGCTCTTCATTGACGTGTTCATGGAATACTACCACCTGAACGTGGTGCATCCCTCGAGCATCGCCGCCGCCTATGGTCCGGCCGATCCCATGGAGCGCGTGCGCGGCGATTGGATCACGGTGTTCGGACTCAACGAAAGCTCGGCCTTGCGCCTTACTGGCTCGGCAGACATCCCGGCCTTGCCCTCAGTGCCCGGCCTTTCGGGGCGCTCGGCCAAGGGCACGCGCTACTCGCTCATCTATCCCAACATGCCGTTTGCCTGCACGGCGGAATCGATGTGGTTCTTCGAAATCGATCCGCTGGCGCCCGGCCGCACGCGTGTCGGCATGAATATGTGCTTTCCGCGCTCGACCGTGGCGCTGGAACATTTCGCCGAGTTGGCCGAGGCGTGTTATGTGCGCTGGAGAGTCGCGATCGCCGAGGACAACGCAGTGCTGGAGCGCCAGCAAAGGGGGCTGGCCTCGCCGCTCGTCCGGCGGGGGCGGTATTCGCACTTGGAAGAAGTCGTGCCACGCTTCGGCGCATGGGTGGCCGAGCGGGTTTGCGACCCTGCCTAGCCGCGCGCCCAGGGGCCGTGCTATCAGCCTAGCCGACAGCGCTCCCTTAACCGGACGCCGGGAATTGCGCTTTACGATAAAGGGGAGGATTCGATGGACACGGGTACGCTCAAGGTCGCCAAGCTCACGCTCATCAAGGCGCCGCACAAACTCGAATCGACCGCGATCGACGATCGCGGCCCCGCGGGGCTCCCCGTCGGCGAGCCGGTGGCGCAGCTGCGCTCGAAGTCCTATCACGACGCGCCCAAGGCCGGGGTGTGGGAGGCGACTCCTGGCAAGTTTCGTCGCCAGGTGAAAGAGGCCGAGTTCAGCCACTTCATCGCTGGGCGCTGCAAGTTCCATCACGACGGCGGCGAGACCCTTGATATCGAGCCGGGCGATGCGGTGTTCTTCCCGGCCAATACGAACGGCGTGTGGGAAATCCTCGAGAAGACCCGCAAGACCTATTTGATCATCGCTTAGGATGGGTCGTGCTGAAACCGTCCGCACGACCCGCCGCCGTGCCGCTATCCACACCATAACGTGACGAGGAAGACATGCAGCCCTTTGCCGGCGTGAAAGTAATCGACATGACCCACGTGCTGGCGGGGCCGTTCTGCGCCTACCAGCTCTCGGTCATGGGCGCCGATGTGATCAAGGTCGAGAACCCGAAGGAAGGCGACATGGTGCGCCCCTCGGGCTCGGTGAAGGCGTTCAACAAGGAAGGGCTGGGCACCGCCTTCATCACGCAGAATTCCAACAAGCGCGCCATCACCCTGGACATCAAAACCGCGAAGGGTCAGGCGATCTTGAAGCGCCTATGGGCGATCTCCGATGTCTTTATCGAGAACTACCGCGCGGGCGCCCTGCCTAAGCTCGGCCTCGGTTACGAGGACGCGGTCAAGGTCAATCCGCGCATCATTTATTGCTCGATGACCGGCTTCGGTCAGACCGGACCCAAGGCGGGTAACACGGCGTACGACAACGTGATCCAGGCCTATTCCGGCCTCATGACCACGACGGGACGGCCCGGCGACAAGCCGCTCAAGGTCGGCCCGCCAGTGCTCGATTACGGCTCCGGCATCATGGCCGCCTATGCCATCTCGTGCGCGCTGTTCCAGCGCACGCGCACCGGCAAGAGCCAGCACATCGACGTCGCCATGATGGACGCGGCGTTCATGCTGATGAGCTCGACCGTGACGGACTACCTGAATGGCGGCGGCGCGCCCAAGCTCATGGGCAATGGCAGCGACAACGCCGGCTATGCCTGCTACGAAGCCAAAGACGGCATGGTGGCTATCGGCGGGTGGACCGTGAACCAGCAGAACCGCATGTGGAAGGTTCTGGGCTTCGCCGAAGGCAAGGCCAGGACGCTCGAAGACATCCAGGGCGCGCACGACGAGCAGGAAAAGGTGCTCGCGGCTCACTTCAAGACCCTGCCCTGCGACGAACTGGTGGTGCTCTTTCACAAGAGCGGATTACCGGCGGAAAAGGTGCAGACACTGGCCGACGCACTCGCCTCGCCCCAAGCCCAATCCCGGTCCGTCATCCACCGCCACGCCGAAATCCCGGGCCTTGGCAAGAACGTCGCCGTGCCCGTCGCCGCCTTCACTTATGCCCATGGCGGGCCCGCGGTCCATTCACCGCCCCCGCGCCACGGCCAACATACCGACGATGTGTTGTCGAGCTTGGGTTACGACGCGGCGGGGATCGCCGAGTTGCGCAAGGAAGGCGTGGTCTGACGAAGTCGGCCTTCGGGCCTAGCGCGCGCGAAATTTCTTTTCAGCCGCCGCCACCAAAAACACGCATTCGATGACGCAGGTGCCGGCCAGGAACGCGCTCATCCCGCCGATATCGTGGAGCGGCGAGAGCGTGTTCACGTCGGTTGCCACGATGTTGAGGCCCGAGAGGCCCTGCAACAGCGTCAGCCCCTCGCGCGCGGACACCCCGCCCCAAGTGGGCGTGAACACCCCAGGCGCGCAGGACGGATCGAAGAAATCCATGTCCCAGCAGAGGAAGACGGGCCGGCCCTTCATCCGCTCGTGGATGTAGGCGGCGGTCTGCTGGAGGCCGCGCGAGAAGAGCGCCTCGGCGTCGATCATCTCGTAGCCGAGCTCTTTCGAGTGGCTGTGGGCGCGCGGCTCGTAGGTGGTGCCCCGTGCGCCGATATGGATGGAACGACTAACGTCGATCAGACCTTCGCGGGCTGCGTGGGTAAATGTCGAGCCCGTATTGAAGGGGTCGTTTGGCACATCGGGGT
>JBJXGH010000001.1:0-2605 GCA_046153685.1 Alphaproteobacteria bacterium | reverse complement strand
TTGGTTGGAATCCATATAGGGCTCGCCGCGCGCCGCGCCAAGCGCTGCCCCTTGGGTTGGGCGCATTCGTCGCCTAGAATTGTCCAAATGATCGGGGGACCATGGGCGAGACGCGACGGCTGGCGGCGATCCTGGCCGCCGACATGGTGGGTTATAGCCGACTGATGGCGGTCGATGAGGCCGACACCCTCGTCCGGCTACGCCGTCTGCGTGCCGAAATGATCGAGCCCGCGATTGCCGCTCATCACGGCAGGCTAGTCAAGACGACCGGCGACGGATTCCTGGTGGAGTTTGCCAGCGCGGTCGATGCGGTCGTGTGCGCGGTCGATTGGCAACGCGCCATGGCCGCGCACAACGGCGAACCGACCGACCGGCGCATCGCCTTTCGCATCGGCATCAATGTCGGCGACATCGTCGCCGAGGCCGACGACATCCTGGGCGACGGGGTGAACATCGCATCACGTCTCGAAGGACTCGCGGACCCGGGCGGCATCGTCATCAGCCGCGGCGCGCGCGATGCGATCCGCGACAAGCTGCGCCATCCGCTCGATGACCTCGGGGAGGTCGAGGTTAAGAATATCCCCCGCCCCGTGCGCGCATTTCGCGTGCGGATCGACGGCATGGCGACAATACCCGCGTCGGCGCGCAAGGTGGGATGGCGCTTGCCGGCGGTGGCCGCTGGACTTGCTGGTGTTGCGATCATCGGCGTCCTGGCGCTGTGGCAGCCCTGGGCCAGGCCCGCTCTTGTATTCATCGCCGAAAAGCCTCTGCCGACCGTATTGTCCGACCGGCCGACGGTCGCGGTGCTTCCATTTGCCAATCTGAGCGGTGATCCGCAGCAGGAGTACTTTAGCGACGGCATCTCGGAGGACTTGCTGGCAGCGCTGACTCGATTCTCACGCCTTCGGGTCATCGGCCGCAATTCGTCGTTCCAGTACAAGGGGCGCAATGTCGATCTTCGACAAATCGGCGCGGAACTCGGCGCCCGCTACGTGCTGGAAGGCAGCGTACGGCGCGACGGTGATCGCGTGCGAATTACCGTGCAACTTGCCGACGCCGCATCGGCAACGCAGGTGTGGGCGGATAAGTATGACAGCTCTTTCAACGAAGCATTTGCTTTCGGCGACGAAGTCGTCCGCCGCGTGACAAGCGCGATGTCTGTCCAAATTCTTGCCAGCGAGACCGCCCTTGCGCAGCGCAAGGCGCCGCGAAGCATGGACGCCTACGACCTCACGTTGAAGGCTCGATCTCTGGTAACGCGGGGCGACCGCGCCTCGGTGCTCGAGAGTCGCAGGGTCATTGAGCAGGCCCTTGCCCTTGATTCCAACTACGCGCTCGCTCATGCCACCTTGCAACTTACACTTCTCAACACGTTCCAGAATCGCTGGAACGACGAATATGCCTCTCCCAGGACTCAGGAATTGATGTTGGCGGCAGGTTCGCGCGCGTTTGAGCTCGACCCGGGCGACCCGTTTGTCCTGGCGCGCTATGCCAGCGCGCTAAGTTTCGCCGGCCGCCATGCAGAGGCCATGGCCATGGCGGAACGTGCGATCGCGGCGAGCCCCAATGACCCGAACATCCTGCTTTTCGCCCAGACGCCAATCTATCGGGGTGGCAATCCAGCTCGCTCGATCGAGATCCAGTTGGCCGCAATGAAGCTCGACCCGAATTTCGCGCCGTTCTGGGAAAATTCGCTATCAGGCGCGTACTTCTACAACGGGCAATACGGTGAGGCGTTGGCCGCCGCTCGCCGTTGCGTCGCAAGTATTCCGAACAACACGCTTTGCAACATCCATCTCGTTGCGGCGCTGTCAGCAGCAGGTTCCCTCGACGAGGCGCGATTGGCGGGCGTAACGCTTCTCAAGCTCAATCCCGGCTTCACCATCTCCGAGGACTACCTGCGGTACTCGACCAACGCTGATCGGGCGGCCGTCACGCGCTTTCGCGATGCCCTCCGCCGGGCCGGCCTGCCCGAGTGACAATCGGCGACGGTTCGGCTAGGGTGTGACTAGGTAACACCAAGGATTACCCATGGCTGAAACCGTCACCACCAGCGTCAAGCTGCCGCCCAAACTCAAGGCCCGGCTGAAGAAGATCGCCGCCAAGAGCCAACGCACCACCCATTGGGTCATGCGTGAGGCGATCGAACAATACGTCGACCGCGAGGACGCGCGCGCGCGCATGCACGCGGATGCTCTCGAGGCTCTGGCGGATTTCGAGAAGACCGGGCGGCATCTCACCGGCGACGAGGTCAATGCGTGGCTGCGCGACACTGCTGCCGGCCGCCCCGCCAAGCCACTGAAGCCGCATCGCTAGGTCATGGCGAAGCTGGTCTGGGCCGCCAGGGCCCAGCGCGACGTCGAGCGGCTGGGCGCGTTTCTTGCCGACAAGGATCGAGCGGCCGCCGAGCGTGCCGTCGAAGCCTTGATGCATGGAATGAAGGCGGTTGAAGCGTTTCCGATGATCGGTCGCGCGATCGGTGATCCCCGACATGACCTGCGTGAATGGATCATACCCTTCGGCGCGTCCGGCTATGTCGTACTCTATCGGGCGCAAGCCGGTCGCGTGTTGGTTGTCAGGCCGCCGGCCCACCAAAAGCCACACA
>JBJXGH010000171.1:0-2623 GCA_046153685.1 Alphaproteobacteria bacterium | reverse complement strand
ACCCCGGCGTCGAAGTGCTGCACATTCTCGGCATGGCGGTGCTGATCGGCGCGATCTTGTGCATGGATTTGCGTCTGATCGGTGCCGCGCGCGCGATCCCGGCGAGAATACTGGCGCGCCATCTACTACCCGTCGCCCTCTCCGGCTTCGCGCTCGCCGTGCCGATGGGATTCCTGTTGTTCGTGACCGAAGCGGCGGCGCTGTCGAAGAACCCGGCCTTCCTGGTCAAGCTGTGCCTGATCGCGCTTGCCGGGCTGAATGCGGCGGTTTTTCACTTGGGACCGTGGCGCGGCGTCGCTTCGTGGGACTCGACTATCCGTCCGCCGTTCGCGGCGCGAGTCTTCGGCGCCGCATCCATCGTCTTGTGGCTCTGCGTCGCGACCAGCGGCCGGCTGATCGCCTATCTGTAGGGCGCGAGGAATGAGCGGCCCGGCCAGGCTTGACGACACACTTACTATTGTGGACTAGTTCTTTTCCCTCCGAGAGGAATTCGCGCGCGAACCTCTACTGTCGGGTTTATGCCTTGAACAAGGCAAGCAACAATTTCATACGCCGTCGGCGCGCTAAATCGCAATTTGGATGTGCCCCGAACGGCGTTGTCTTGGAAGACGCCAAGGCGATTCGATCGCTCGTCCGCATTTTCGGTCAAATCGCCAAGCTAATCTTGGCGTGGTCGCTGTTGATGGCGCCTTTGGCTTGGGCCCAGTCGCCGCCCGTGTCGCAACCCGCAAGTTCCGCCGGATGCGGTGGTCCCCTGACGCCCTGCCTGACCGCACCCGCGCCTGCGCCGAAACTCGCACCGCCGGAAGCACCGCCGCCCGCTGCCGCTCCGGCTCCATCGTCCCCTCCTCCCGCTCCCAAGCCGTGAGGCATTCCGAACGTGCGAGCGGCCCCTCATGATCGCGCTGCCGTAAACTCCGCGGTGCCCACGCGCCCATTGGCCCATCACGCGCGATGGCTGGCCACATTCTTGACCGTCGCCGCAATGGTCATCATGGGCGGCGAATCGGCCTCGGCAGGTTGCAGCAATGAAGACGGCATGGCTGCGGCCCAGCGTAGCCGATTTGTTTTTTATGATTGGTGTCGCGGGTGCGGCGGCAAGGTGCGAATCGGACCGATATGCGACCTGCCCCAAGGCAGCGGAACCTTCGCCGATCCCCGCCCCGGCCAAGCGGCCAATATCAACGAGGCCGGGCGCGAGTCCTATCGCAAGGGCGATTACGAATCGGCTCTGTCCCTGTTCCAACAGGCTTGTCAGATTTATCCGGCCGATTACTGCCAACGAAATATCGCGCTCGCCCGCGAAGCCATTGCTCGCCGCGCGATCAATGCGATTTTTGATCAGGCCCTAACGGTCCACCGCGCCGGCGACTATGCCGGTGCGATAGCCGCATGGGATCGGGTTCTTGCGCTTGATCCATCGAACGGCGCCGCGCGAAACAACCGAGTGATCGCGGTCGATGCCGCCGATCTCGCGCGCAAGTCTGCGACCTTCAACGAGGCCCTGGCGGCTCACCGCGCCGGCGATTACGCGCGCGCGGTGGAATTGTGGGACCGGACTCTAGCTCTGGATCCCAACAACGCGGTGGCGCGCGAAAATCGGAACAAGGCCCTGGCCAGCAAACAGGACGCAGCGGAGCAGGCGGAAATCGCCCGGGCGTTGCCGGGCGTGATCGCCCGTGTCCTCGACGGCGATGCTCTCCTGCAATCTCGCGCCGTCCTCGGTTCCTTGCTGTTTACCCGCGATGCCCGCTGCCCATACGATACCGGTTCCAATTGCGCCGGCTTGGCGGCACTACCGAACGAACCCGCCACGCCCAAGGCCAAACGGGTCGAATTCGACTTTGCGCCCCCGGCCAAGGAAAACCCGGCGATGCGGAAGATGCATTCGGAAATCCTCGATCTACGCAAGGAAGAGGAAAAACTGGCGCTTAGATTGCAAAAAGAGAAAGACCCGATCAAGGTCATCTCCTTGCGCCCGGCGCTCGAATCGGCGGCGCAGCGCCGGCAGCAACGCGAGACCGATTACGTCGAAGAAAACCGGCGCGTGAATCACGGCATACGCAGCGGATCATGATCAGGTTTGAAGGCAAGCCGTGGCGTGAATTGTCCATCGGGCAAAAAGTGAAAGCCGCGTTCGCGGTTTCGTTTGCGCTATTGTTCGCGCTCCCGGTCGCGCTTTTCTTCGCAGGCTCCATAATTTTCAGTGCCGGCAGGTATCTCGTGCGCGAGGCGAATCTGACTTTCGCCGTCGAACCCGCGCTGGAGGAATTGTACGCGGCCGCGGAACGTGGCGATCGGCAAGGCGTCTCCCGCCTGGCGCGCGATATCGTGTTGCGCCATCAGGGAAACCGGGACGCGATGTACGGCGCGGCGCGCGCCCATCTCACGGTTCAATCGGACTTGGTGGCCGCCATCTATCTTCGCGCCTATCTCGCACATGGCGGCACCGAGGGCGAACAGGCCTACAAGGCGCTGATCAATCGCGTATTCGAACTTGGACGCGCGGCGGCGAACGATGGCCTCGCGATTTACAAGGCATTGCCTCGCGCCGAGCGTAGCCAGCGCCGGCAAGGCTTGGCCATGCTCGATCCCCTTCTCGACCCGCGCCCGCCGGCACCGG